>NC_012804.1:1800000-2045438 GCF_000022365.1 Thermococcus gammatolerans EJ3
CTGCCTACTATGGCTCCTTCGATGGCAATCGCTACCGCATCTCCCTTCTTGGCCTCCTGAACGAACTCGTTCTTGTTCTTGATGGACTTGATGACGCCGACTTTCTCGCCAGTTTCCTTGATAAGGGTCACACCAGGCCGTATCCGGCCCTCGAGAACCTCGATACCGACGATTGCCGGTTTGCTTCTCCTGAAGACGTAGCGCTCGTCCGGGTAGAGCCTGATAACTCCAGGGAAGGTGACGTTCTTGAGTAGCTCGCGCTTTTTCTTCTCCTCTTCCGCCTTGACCCAGGCCTCGTAGTCCTCTATGAGCTTGTAGATGATGTTCCCGACGAAAATCGGCACTCCCTTGGCCTTCGCGACCTCTTCTGCATCTTCGTTGACCTTGACGTTGAAGCCGAGGACGACGCCGTACTTCGGCTCCTCCTCGCGGACGCTCAAAGCTTCCATGACGTCGGTCTTGCTGATGTTTCCAACGTCGGCCTTCCTTATCGGAATGCCCTTCTCCTGGAGCTCCTTGCTCAGGGCCTCAAGGCTTCCGAGGGTGTCGGCCTTGACGATGACGCCTATTTTACCAGTGCTTATGACGACGCTCTGTATCTGGTTGAGTATCTCCTGCTTGGCTTTTTCGATTTCCTCCTCGCTCCTCGCGGCTATTACCGGTGAACCGGCCAGGGCCTCTTCGAGACCAGGGGCGGCTATCTTCACACCCGCCGCCGCGGTAACCTCATCAACCTGGTCGAAGCGGAAGCGCGGGTCGCGAATCTCGTCGAGGGGCTTCGGCTTGAGCAGGGCGCGGATTTTGGTCACTATCGCCTTGTCCTTTCCGCCGACGACTATAGTGTCGTCCTTCCTCAGCGTTCCGTCGTAGATGATAACGTCTATCGTTGTTCCGAGACCCAGCTCCTCGCGAACCTCAAGGATTGTTCCGCGCGCCGACCCCTCGACCTCAATCTTGAGCTTCTGCTCGAGGTACTTCTGGCTGAGACCAGCAATGAGAACGAGAAGCTCCGGAATGCCTATGCCATATTTGGCCGAAATCGGAACTATCGCCAGTTCTCTGGTAAAGTCCTGAACGCGGTCGAAGCGGTTCGCCTGGAAGCCGAGCTCGTAGAACTTGCCGATGAGCTCCCAAAGCTTGGTTTCGAGCTCTTGAACGGCCCTCTGGTCCTGCTTCTTGATGTTTATCAAAAACGGCTCGTCCTCCTCGACCACCCAGCCCTTTATCCTGTCTATCTTGTTGGCGGCGACTATGAAGGGTGTTCTGTAACGCCTCAGTATCTCAATGCTCTCTATGGTCTGAGGCTGAAAGCCCTCGTTAATGTCCACAACGAGAACGGCCAGATCGGCTAAGCTACCTCCCCTCGCGCGCAAACTCGTAAACGCCTCGTGGCCGGGCGTGTCTATGAAGAGCAGGCCGGGGAGCTTTATCTCGCCCTTCCAGAGCTTTATGAGCGGTCCGGCGAGCTTCTTAACGACGTCAATCGGGACCTCCGTCGCTCCGATGTGCTGGGTTATTCCACCCGCTTCTTTGCCAGCGACGTTTGTTTTCCTTATCCGGTCGAGGAGCGTCGTTTTTCCGTGATCCACGTGCCCGAGAACCGCTATGATCGGCTGCCTAATCCTTTTGGTCATTTCCATCACCTGAGCATAACTCATGACTGGCCTTTTAAAGGGTTCGGGGCAAGGATTAAAAAGCCCCATAGTAACTCCAAACGGTGGTGGGATGATAGCGCTTGCACTCGGCCTGATTGTTGGCCTTGGGCTCGCGTTCCTGCTTGGAAAAGTGAAGGGCAGAAAATCAGAGGTGGCAACGACACTCGCGGTTCCGTTGATGGTATACGAAGTTGCAGAGGGCATTTACGGGGGCTGGAGCGGGAACGTTTTCATTGCAACTCCCCTTGGAGATTTCACGCCTAAAGAGATAATCGGGCTCGAAACTTTCTTGGCGCTTCTTGTGGTTCTCGTTTGCGTTCACTTCCGTGTGAGAGGGACCTTTGAGATAGACGGGTTCATAGGATTCTCAACGTTTTTCTGGGCAATGGTTGGATTTGGAATTGGTCTCTCCGCAAGCGGCTGGTCCCTGCTGGCCATTCCGGGACTTATTCTATGGGGAATCCTTATGTGGATCTCGCGAAGGAACTCTCTTGTAGGTCTAAGGGCTACGCCCTGTACGGACGGGCTGAGTGAACTGGTCAGTGAAAGTGACCTCAGATGCCTCACTGACGAGGAAAGCCTGGGAGTTTACAGAATCAACGGCTACCTTCTCGTGGGCGGGAAAATTGGAAACTTTCCCCAGTGGAGGGAGATTGTTAGGTGCATTGCGATGGCCCCAGAGCAGAGAACTGTCCAAGGGGTGATAATTGGGCTCATCTACCTCCTTCCCGTCCGGCAGGGATTATTCTGGGAGACAGTATCGTGACAGCACTGGCACTTCTGATTCTGGCGGTGTTAGACTACCTCACCGTGGCGTTTCTGAGCGTTAGGGTGTTTCAAAGGGCTCTTCCCGAGGACTGCAGGGAGGTGATGGACGAATACAAGAAGTTCATTAAGGAGAGCAAGAAAAGGGAAGGAAAACGGGTTATTGCCTGATATCACCTCTCAAGACAGTCCATAGCGTCGAGGTACTCCTTTTTGGCCCTCGCGTGTGTATGATAGAACCAGTCGGAAGCTTTGCAGTAGCTGTAGAGCTCCTCCGGCTTGAAGTAGAGGTTTATTTCCCTTTCGGCGCTCTCGGGGCTGTCTGAGGCATGGATGACGTTGTATATTGCATCCCCAACGTCGAGGCCGTAGTCCCCCCTGATGCTCCCGGGTTCGGCGTCCTTTGGGTCCGTCGCTCCGGCCATCTTCCTGACGACGCTTATGGCGTAGCGCCCTTCGACTACCATCACGACGCTCGGGGCCTTTGTGATGTAGTCTATCAGCGCCTCGAAGAAGGGCTTTCCCCTGTGCTCCTCGTAGTGCTTTTCAGCGAGCTCGCGGTCAATCCATATCATCTTCATTCCAACGATTTTAAGGCCCCTCTTCTCAAAACGGCTTATGATTTCGCCCATCAGCCCCCGGACAACGGCGTCAGGCTTCAGGATAACGAGGGTTCTTTCGACCTTGCTCTCGGCCATCGGCAACACCGCTTATAGAATGGGGTACGCGGTTAATAGGTTTTTTGGGTCGTAGCAGAAACGGTTGAAAGGATTAAAAAGAAAGAAATCACTTCCTCCTCTTGGCCCTCTGGAGTCTGGCCTCCTGGAAGGCCTTGGTCCACTTGAGCTTCCTCGGATTGCGCCCCATGAAGTAGAGCTTCTCGCACTTGCTGGAGCAGAAGAACAGGACTCTGCCGTCGTTCCTGACGAACATCTTGCCCGTTCCCGGCTCGAACTCCCTTCCGCAGTAGGAGCAGACGTTCCAGCGGGCCATTTTCAGCGCCTCCTCCTGATCTCTCTCGCCTCACGCTCAGTCTCCCTGAGGATGACTATATCGCCAACGCGAACTGGCCCTTTAACGTTCCTCCTGATGACACGACCCTTGTCGCGTCCCTCGAGTATCCTAACCTTGACCTGAGTAACGCCGCCGGTGACACCGGTCCTTGCAACGATCTCGATGACCTCAGCCGGGTATCCTTCGTCGCTCATACCTCACACCCCTTTAAAACTCAAGCTCGCGAGATGAACTTAAACCTTTCGTGATTAAGGAAGGAAAAGGAGCTCACTTCATGAGCTCCTTGACCTTCATAGCAATGTCCTCAACGAGCTCGCGGGCCTTGCCGGGCTCTATTATTGCCACGCTCGCAGCGGCGACCTCAAGCCCGGCGGCCGCACCGAGCTCCTTCTTGCTCGGAACGTAGATGTACGGGATCTCCTTCTCCTCACAGAGCGGCGGAAGGTGGGCAACTATCTCCTCGGGGTCAACGTCCTCGGCAATTATAACGAGCTTGGCCTGGCCCCTCTCGACGGCCTTGGTGGTCTCGTTGGTGCCCTTCCTTATCCTTCCGGTGTCGCGAGCGATCTCAACGGCCTCAAGGGCCTTCTCGGCAAGCTCCTGGGGAACCTCAAACTTTACGTAGCTCGGCTTCGCCATCTTTCATCCCTCCGAAACCTCATCGTTCATCCGGTTTGTCAAGGTAGAAAGACGGATTGCGTTTTTAAACCTTTCCTTCAGTGATCTTTCATTATCTCGCGCAGGACGCTCGTCGCGTAAACCCCCTTCGGAAGAAAGAAGCGGAAGCACATCCCAGTCTCTGGAAGGTAGCCGTATGTTAGACCGATCGGCCTTATCAGGAGTTCCCGTCTTCTTCCAGGCTCGGCCATTGGCTTTGGCAGTTTTTTAAAGGCGTCAAGAGTTATTCCCTCCCCCTCAAGGATTTCTTCCTCAAGTTCACCCGGGATTCCCTTGGCCCTTCTCATCGCGAAACCGAAGAGCGGGCCCGAAACCATTGCTTCGCCTCTCTTCACCTTCTCACGGACGAAGTTAAGGTTGGTCTCGGTAACTCGGTAGGTCCTATCTCGGTAGGGGATCCCCCCTTTAACCTGGACGACTATATCTCCGACGAGCGGTTCATTGAGTGGAAGCTCTTCGATTCTCCTCGATAGGTAGAGGTTGAAGAGGTAGCTCTGGTAGGCATGGATGAAGATGCGCATTATCGGGAGCGGGAGCGACAGGAAGGCCTTTTTCCAGCTTCCGGTCTTCTTGTATGTGTAGAGCAGGGTTCTCTCGTAGCGGAGAAAGCGCGGGAACTCCTCCAAAGCCCTATCCACGTCTTCAGTCTCCCAGAAGTTCCTCCTTGCCTCATCGCCCTCCATGCTCCCGTCGGCGTAGCCGAGGAAGAGCCTCGCCGCCTCATCGAACTCCCCCTGGAGGAGGAGCTTTCCAATCAGGTGGTTCACGACCCTCCTCTCGCCGAAGCGCTGGTAGCCGAAGTAGTTGGGAAAGCCACCCTTCTCGCGGAGTTCCCGAATTATTTCTTTAGTCCTATCAAAGGCACTCCCCTCAACGTCCCGAATGATTATCCTAAAGCGGTTGCCAAGCAGATGGCCGAGCTTTATGAACCGGCCGTAAGAGACGAACCTCAGCTCGACGTCCCGGATTTGAATGGATTCGACCTTCTCCTTAGCCCCGGCTGGCACGCTTATGTACTGGTAAGTTACGGCGTGCCTGTCCTTTGTCCCCGCGAAGCCTATATCACGGTGGCTTATCCCGGCACGCTTGGCAATCTCCTTTATCACTGCCATAGTGTCCCAGTTGCGCTTTTTGAGGAGAAAAATCGCGTGCTTCCTCCCCTCGAAGATTTGAGGAAGGGGATCCTCAATCACCACGAAGTCCTCGGGAAGGATCTTGATTTTACCCCCTATCCCGGGCTTCTCGCTCAGATGGCGAAACTGGGAGAAGAACTCGCGGTAGTCCATAACTCACACCAGCTTCAGATGGCCTGTGACCTTGTCTACGAGCTCCTCAGGACCGGGCCCTATGGCCAAAACGGTGACGGTTCCGGGCGGAATCTCCGTTAGTCCAGCATCCCTTATGAGTGCAGTAGGGAGCCCGAGCCTTTCAGCCTTTTCTTTAAGCTGGAACAGCTCCTCAAGGTTTTCCGCTTTAACAACTACCTTCTTCTGTCCCTCGTTGAACCAAGCCTTGAACCACTCGGGCTTCTCCTTCTGGGCTTTGTATGCCGCTGTAACCGCTCCGTGAGCCACCTGAACCGCGAACTTGCCCTTGCTGAGCTTTAAGTCCTTCCGTGAGACTATAACCTGCTTGTACCTGAACATGGGCATCACCAAAAGGGCTTGAGGAGAATTTAAAAAATTAAAGGGTCACTCCTCAGGGGGTTTCCTCTCCGAGGGCAGGCTCTCCCGAACGAGCTCCAGGCGTAGCTCCCTGAGGAGCACCTCCAGCTCGTCCCTCTTCCATTTTTTCGGGAGCCCTCCGGGCCTGCTCTTTCTCTTCCTGAGTAGGAACCTCCTGAAGGTCTGCACTTCACGATAGTAACCGTAGGCGAGGTACCCGAGGATCAGAGCGAGGATCAGAAAAACTACCGTCGCGAGCTTCCAGTAGTTTGTTTCATGGGGCAGGTAGGGCTTTATGACGTTTGAAAGTTCTTCCGCAAGGGCCCTGGCGTTTGTGGAGTTCTTGAGGGTCTGGTTGACGAACTTTGGAAGCTCGTTCTCATTCGGGTAGACGTGGATGACCCGCTCCTTAACGATAACCTTCGGCGGGACGGTATCGATGACGAGAACCGTGCCGAGGTCGAGCTCGTGCTCGCCTCCGAGCGGATCACGGTACGTTAGGGACGCCCTTATCGGGAAGCGACCCGTTTCAAGGGCCCTAATCTGAACGGCCTTCTCGATGTTTCTCCCTGCACTCAGGTTCCCCAGCCCTATCAAAGCCGGTCCGACGACTCCACGCGGATAGCTTATGTGAAGCTCAGCGTCCGTGATGTACTCAAACCTGGCGTCGGTTCCCATAGCACTGACGTTGATGAGGAGAAGAACCGGGCTCATGTTCTCCGCGTGAACGTAGTTGCCCCATTTTCCTCCGAAAGTCGAGTTTGAGCCGAGTATCGTGACCTGTAGGTCTGGAACACCATAAACTTTGACGTGTATGTCCGGAGTGGATTTAACCTGAACCTTGTTCCCGTTCTCGTCGTAGTAGGTTGCGACGACTCCTGAGATCGTGAACTCCCCCGGACTCGTGGGTCTGAGGACGTAAACGATCGCCGGAATCTTTGAGTATGGCTCCAAGTCGCCGATGGACCAGCCAGTTTCTTTACCGACGAGTTCAAACCCGTTCGGTACGGGGGCCGCTATCGCGAGGTTTCTGGCCTCTCCGGATCCGTTGTTCGCAACGTTTATATAAACGGCCACTTCTCCTCCAACCATCAGCTCCGTTGGAACCGCGCTTATTGAAACTGAAACGTTGGCCGGTTCTGGGGGTTTATGAACGGTCGAACCTGGAGGGGCGAAGACCCCCAGCAGTACTCTGCCGTGCTCGGGATCCGCACGGTAGGCGCTTAACATGAGCGGAACGCCTTCTACCTCAACAGGACCCGAACCGATGGGAAGGTTCACCCTCTTCGACACAACGCTTCCGTTGATGGCTGTGAAGTTCACCAAAGCCAGAAAGCTTGAAGTCGTGGGTATATTCACCCCCCCGCTCAGGCTGAAGGTAGTTAACCTCACTATGGCGGTACCGAGGGGAGTTTCCACCTTGACCGGTCTGCTTATGAGTACGTAGCCTTTGTAGGCTTCAACAAAGATCCTCGGCTCGGTCTCTATGGGTTTTGATCCGTTGCCCGCAGGTATCTGCTGGAGGGTCAGGTTCTCTGCGTCAAGTTTTGGAAGGTAAACGTTAAGCCAAGCGACGTCCCTTGAAGCGCTCTGAAGCTCGACCCTGAGATAATCGGTGTACATCAGTCCGGGAGCCAGCCGGTAGTCAAAGCCCTTCGATTCGCCTACCGTCAGGTTGAAGACCTCGAAGTCCATCAGGGGGGGCAGTTTGACCCCAACTGTGGCCCCGTTCTGCCACGAGGCGAAAAGGTGTATCATCACGTTCTTGTTTATTACTACGGTCTCGTTCGGAACCATCTGAAGGTTTTCCCTGACCCGGACGAGGGGAGATGTGACGGAGATGACTATGAGGCCGTTCTCCCTGTCTATCGAGTTGAGCGCCACCGCGAAGACCTCAGAGTCCCGGGATGGAAAGTAGCCGACCTCCCCCTCCCGGAGGAACAGGAGCTGAACACCGGCCGGATATGACACCCTGATCGTGACGAGGCTCCAGTTCGTGCTGACGTCGTAGAACTGAATCGTATAGTTCGCTATTCTAACGCTGTCTCCCAGCCCGAGGACTATCGGTGAGATCTCGGCACTCCAGCTTCTCTCAGCGTGCACCTGCGGTGCGTAAACGGGCAACAGGAGAAAAATCAGCAGGATTGGAAGGACTCTCTTTAAACCCATTTCGCTCCCTCCCGTTAATGCTAGAATAATAAGGAACGAAAAAGTATAAAGGGGTTTTGCTCAAGGAACCAACCTTTTCCTGTCCCTTGGGAACAGGATAACCTCCCTGATGTTCGGCAAATCGAGCATCTGCTTTATCAGCCTCTCAGCTCCAAGGCCGAAGCCACCGTGCGGGGGCATTCCGTAGCGGAAGGCCTTGAGGTAGAACTCGAAGCTCTCTGGGTTGAGTCCCTTCTCCTTAATCTGCTCGACGAGAACATCAACGCGGTGTTCCCTCTGCCCACCGGAGGTTATCTCAACTCCCCTGTACTCCAAATCAAAGGCCCTGCAGATTTCTGGCTTTTCATCGTACTTCATTATGTAGAAGGGCTTGGCCTCGCTTGGGTATTTATAGAGGAAGTAGAGCGGAGCGTTTTCGTTCTCCATCATGTACTTCCCGAGGAGTCTCTCGCCCTCGGTGTCTATGTCCTCCCCCCAGGGGATTTCCTTGCCGAGGTCGGCGAGAATCTCAAGGGCCTTATCGTAGCTCAGCCTCGGGAAGGGCAGTTTCGGCTCCTCCAGCTCGAAGTTGAGGGTCTCAAGCTCCTTCGCGTTGTGCTCGCGGACGTAGTTGATGGTGTGAGCGACGAGCCTCTCAAGGAGCTCCATTACCTCCTCCTCGCTCTCGATGAAGGCCATCTCAGCGTCAATGCTCCACGCCTCGTTGAGGTGCCTCGTCGTGTTGTGCTCCTCCGCCCTGAAAATCGGGGCTATCTCGTAAACCCTGTCAAGGCCCGAAGCCATCATAATCTGCTTGTAGAGCTGTGGGCTCTGGGCAAGGAAGGCGTCCTTCTCGAAGTACTTCATCGGGAAGAGCTCTGTTCCACCCTCGGTTGCAGTCGCTATAATCTTGGGCGTGTGAATCTCGATGAAGCCGCTCTCGTGGAAGAAATCCCTGATTGCCTTGAAGACGCTCGAGCGTATCTTGAAAATCGCCATTACCTCGGGCCTTCTGACGTCCATGAATCGGTTGTCTAAGCGAGTGTCGAGCTCGGCCTTAACTTTACCGGTCGGGTCGAGGGGCAGGGGCGTTTCTGCCCTGCTGAGGACTTCGAGCTTTTCTGGAAGGATTTCGAAGCCGAGCTTCGCCTTGGGGGTGAAGTTTACAATTCCCTCGACGGCTATGACATCCTCGGCGTTGAGCTTCGGAATGAGCTTGAATATCTCGGGGTCAACCTTCTTCTTTGGAGCCGTAATCTGTACTATCCCCTCCCTGTCCCTGAGCCAGAGGAACTTTATTCCGCCCAAATCCTTGACTTCCCACACCCAGCCGGCCACCTTAACGCGCTGGCCGTTGAGTTCCTCGGTTATCTCGCTTGAGTAGTGCGTCCTGTACATGGCCATCCCCGGAGAAAACAGATTAGTATGCTTTTAAAGTTTGGGAACAAAAAGAGATTAAATAAACGAGATCTTCACGTCCTTCCCAAGAACCTGAGCCAGAATGCTCTCGAGGAGCTCCGGCTTTTCGGGCAGTCTCTTCTTCTCCCTGGTTGCCACGAGTATCTTGTAGTATTTCTCTCCCCCGGGCCGGTACACAACGTTGACACCAAAAACACTCGCTGGATAGAAGAGATCCGTTGCGAGCTTTTTTATGTCGTCTGTGGTCTCGGCTTCGATCCCCTCGATAACCCTGACGCGCTTTCCGAGTTCCTTCACGAGGGCCTTTATGTTCTTTCCGCCCTTGCCTATAACGAGGGGAACATCCCCCTTGCCAACGACTATAACGATTAGATCTCCGGCCTCGACGGCTTTCCTGAACTCAACATCCACATCCCCGAGAAGCTTGTAGAGTAAGCGTGCAACCTTAACGTCGAGCTCGGAGATTATACCCTCCTGGAGCTTCTTCTCGTCAGCCGGGCACAGAATACCATCCGTCTTTAGGCAAACCTCACAGATCGGGGCCTTCATTCGCTCACCTCCCGCAGAATGACCTTGAACGGCTAAACTAAATTTTGGAAGCCATTTAAAAAGGTTATTATAGCCTAAAGCTCACCCTCGATCTCCTTCCTTAACCTCTCGATGAACTCGACCGTGAAGCGATGCCTGTCCTCTGCGATGCGCCTTGCGGTTTCGGTGTACATTAAGTCCTTGAGCTTGAGGATTTTCTCCTCGAAGTGCCTGAGGGAGGCCTCTATGTCCCTCCCGTGCTCGCCGGAGTACATGAAAACGCGGGCAATTCCAATGGCCCCTATCGCATCGAGCTTGTCCGCGTCGCTGAGTATTTTTGCCTCGAGCGTTCTCGGCTCCGGGCCCCTTGAAAAGCGGTGGGCCTCTATCGCGTGGGCAACCGCCTCAGCCTTCTCCTCTGGATAACCAATGCTCAAAAGAAAGCGTTTCGCTATTTTCGCACCTTCAACCGCGTGGTCTTCAACCTTTCCAGAATCTTCGAGGGGCCTTGCTACATCGTGGAGGAGCGCCGCCAAGGCAAGAACCTCGAGATCGGCTCCCTCTTCCCTGCCTATGTGCATGCAGAGGTTGAAGACCCTCTCAACGTGGCTGAAGCCGTGCGTTCCCTCCCTCTCAAAGAAGCCCCTCGCGAACTCGCGCGTCCTTTCTATGAGCTCCCGCGTCCTAGCGTCGGGTATGAACTCCTCGAGCTTCATAGCGCATCGGTTGAAGAAAATGGAAGAGGTTTAAAAGCCTTTGGCGTTGTCAATGCGTCTTTTTTCCCTCAAAAGTTCGACTCCCTCTTTAAAAATGCCACCATTATCTACTGTATCTTCCTTGGTAAACTCCCAGGAACCCCCTGTTTCGAACCTGCCATCTTTCATGACCTTTCCAATCTCCCAAAGGAGGTTCTTCAGGGCATCGTTTCCCTTCTGGGTTGGGCCACGAATCGTCTGTGCGGCCCTTACAACGCCTCTGTCAAGATAAAGGCGCCAAGAAGTGCCCCCGTTGTGCACCCTGAGTTCTCCCCTGTGAGTGGTGAGCACGAGGAGGAGTGAATCAAGGTCCCATCCAGGAATATCCTCACTTATAACACCGCTCTCCACCCTGATTGAGGGGTTCTCACGGAGGATTTCGGCGACGTCAGCTTCGTAGAGCTCAACCGCTTTGAGCCTTTTAGAGAGGGATACCTCAGATATTTTTCGTAGAGCGTTTTCTCCTTCAATTCTCTCCCTGCTAAGGACATCTTCTACGAGAGCTCCTAAGATGGCTCCATCAGAAACGAGCACGTAGCCCGTTTTTAGACTATCACCATCTCGCCAGGAGGCCTTTAAATAGCCCTTCTTGATCTTAGTGAGGAGTTCTCTTGTGCTGTCAAAATCAATCACAACCCCAAGAAACTTCCCAGGCAACATCTCAACCACCCTACAAAATTAGGTGAAAAAAGGCTCACAGCATCGAAGCGACCTTTTGGGCGTTTCTCTTGAGGTAAATCCTGACAAGGCCGAGGTTGACCTTCGGGTCCGTTAGGACCGTCAGGACGGCGTTTTCACCAGCCTCGACTGTAATGATTTTGCCTTTCGGCGATTCGAGCGTCACCATGTCAACGGCTTCCTCATGGAAGACCTCATTAGACACGTTAAGTGCAGTACCGTAGATGGTCGCGACCATCGCCGCGACGCTCTCCACGTCTATTGTCCTGTCGCTTGCCTGCCCCTCAATGAGAAGACCGTCCTTGCTCACTATCGCGACTCCCTTGACGCCATCAACCCTTAATAAATCGGCAATAACGTTCTCGAACATTCACATCACCCCAGAATCAGCATATCCACTTCAACGTGCTTATCCGAAACGCGGATTTCCTTAATCAAAACGTTCTTTCCGCTGAACTTCTTGATTGCGACTGCTATGGCATTGGCCATCGGATAGAGAACGGGTTTCATGCCCTTCTTCTCAAGCAATTGGAGCGCATAAAGATCCATAGGGTTGTCGAGCTTGAGCGTTACTTTGTTGCCGTTAACATCGATTTCGCCCCTCTCTGCGAAACCGAAGGTGTTTATCATGACCTCTGTGAAACGGTTGAGCAGTTCTTGGGGGTCGTTGCTTCCCTCAAAGTTCAACCCGTACTCCTCCATCATGGTGTTAAGGAGCTCCTCGCCGATTGAGTTCCCGAGACCTTTGGCCCCGGCGCCGAGTACTTTATAGATCCCGTAGAGGATCAAGTTATTTATTTTAGTTGCCATTTCCTCAGACCTCTCATTCATCCTTTTCACGACCTTCGCCTCCATCATGAGGATCACCCTTTATGGGGTCATCCAAGATAGGTTGTAGATGGGGGATTTAAAGCATTTATAGATACTTCCTCGAACAATGCTTAAGAGGAAGTCCTACGATGCTGATATCACGTTCTCTTGGAACACCCATGATCAGCTCTGGATATGGAGGATGTTCAGACTATTGAAGCTCTCGTTTTTGGTTTATAAAATTTGTCTCGTTTCGTTTGAAAATTGTTCTAATCCTCACCTTAATTGCGGATATAAAAGAAACAAGAACCTAGAACATTATTAATAGATTTGGCCAAGTTGTCAAAAGATAGACACGAAATTTCAGTTTATTCAATGTCAAAATAACGTTGTTGTTTAATATAGCTTGTTATGGGACTTAATGGATCCACTGAGGAGGATTTAAATAGTATGAAGAAACTTTTTAAGGAAAGAAATCGTCTCCGACGGTAGCTATGACTGGAGGAGGTTATGCAATGGGGATTCTTGGGAAGTTGTTGAGTTTGATCAAATCCATGTCCGAGAGTGAAGTCAGAGACTTTCAGGAGCTATTGAAGGTTAAATTCGGGTTTTCCCGATTCATCTACACGACCTCGGAGGGTCTGCTAATATTGGGGAACTTCGAGGACAACGAGGAACTCTCCGCAAAAGTTCCTGAGATGCTTAAGCTCCTTTCAGAGCTTGAGGACTCCACATCCTATCTGATACAGGCGGGAGAGCACGTTTACTCACTCGTGAAAATCACAGATGACGTGCTCATGCTGGGCAAAGGCAACAAAATATTGGATAAAAACGACATAAATGCGCTAATTAGACTCACTAAAGATAATTTTAGGTTATAATCTAAACCCAATAAGAGATGTGAGTACTTTAAACATCTCCTCATGTATCTCCATTGGTATCCCGTCGACGCTCCCCTCCAGCCTCTTTGAAACCCCATCGATTATTCCGGCCCTTACAAGGGCCCTGACGACTTCTCTCTCATCCCACCCTGATAGGAGGTTTTCTCCGGTTTCGATGGAGAGCTGGGCAACGAGTCCATAGGCACCCCAGTTTGAAACCGCCGAGGTTATGAGCTCGTCCGTTTCTACGGTGCTCGCTATGAGTTCACCCTTTGGGATGTGCTTGACGACGAGATCCTTTATCTTACCCATCCCGACCTCGTTGCCCCCATCACCGATGCCTATCGTTGGAATGCCCAGTTCCTTGGCCTCGATGAAGACCCAGTCGAAGATATCCCTTTCTACTGGAATTCCGCTCATCGACCTTGCTTTGCCGTCTTTTCCTCTGCCGGGTGTCTCAACAGCCACTATGGCCGAGTAGTCCTCAGGTCTGGGCGATCTCACGAAGTTAACATTGAATTCCCCGAGCGCGGCCTCGACCTCAGGATAGCTTAGGATCTCAGCGCGGCCGCCCATACGCTCAACGGCCTTCGCAATGGCCAGGGCCCCGGGGGGACCGTCGGTCTCGGGAACGTTTCTGGGGGGTATTGGAAAGCCCGTCACGACCAGAACCTTTTCGGGATTTTTGAGAATGATCTCAGCCGCGTTCCTAAGGAAGTTGAAATTCCGCCTCCTGTAATCCAGGTAAAGGGAGAGAATTCCTCTGCCCCCGATGTCCGTGTTCACGAGGTGTGCGATCATTCTTCCACCTCGTGAACGACGATCCGAACCTTTTTACCCTTAACGGCCTCCTTAAGCTTCCACCACAGTTCCGTTGGTTCCTCACTCCTATGGACCAGCTCGTGGCCGTTTTCAAGCTTTACCCTCTTTTCTTCATACTTCACGAACACACCCTCTGCCTCGAACACCTTTCCCATTCAAACCACCTCCAGCACCTTCCTGAGCTCGTGAAGGGTTCCGATTCTAAAGTCGGGGAAGTGGAAATCTTCGCCGCCTTCCCGCGCTATCCACACGGTTTTCATGCCCACGTTCTTCCCGCCGTACACGTCCTGCCAGAGGGAATCCCCCACCATAATTGTCTCTTCGGGACGCACACCAAGATCCTCTAGGGCCCGGAGGAAGATCTTCGGCTCGGGTTTTATGGCGTTCACGTCGTCCCTCGTGATCACCGTATCAAAGTACCCATCCAGGCCGGTCAGTTCCAGTTTGAGCTTCTGGTAAGCGGGCCCGCTGGTGACTATGCCCAGCTTTAGGCCCTCCTCTCGCAGCCACCTGAGGACTGGAACGGTGTCCGGATAGACGTGAAGCTTGTGAGGGTACTTCCTCAGCAGATCCTCGTACCTCAGATCAAGGTCAAAGAGCCGGAAGAAGAAGTTCCAGTCGTGCCACTCGTAGGTTTCCCTCCTTCCGAGGATCTCGTTAAGGAATTTCTTTCTCGCCTCCTCCTTGTTTATCCCCAGTTTTTTTGAGATCTTCTCGTACACCTGCGGAAGGAAGAGCTGGATGAGGGGCATCTCCGTGAGCAAAGTGTGATCTATGTCAAAGAGCACCGCCTTTATCATTGCCTTCACCCCACTCCTTAACGAGAAGTGCTATTACCTCCATCCTGTTTTTAATGTCTTTGTCCGTCACCATCCCCCAGATGATGTCCTTCTTCCTCAGTATCCCCTGGAACATCTCGAGGATTTGATGGGCTTCCCTCAGAGCAACGTCGTCTCGGGCGAGGGTCATGATGATCCCCCTGTCCCAGATCCCCCAGTGCCAGCTGAGATCCACGCTCCGCAGGAGCCTTATTATTCCAACGTTGCCCCCCCTGACCACCGAGAAAAAGTCCGCGTAGTCGACGTTTATGAGCATCTGCCCCTCCAGGTTCCGGATGAGTGAGCTGAGGGCCCGGGCTATTGATCCCGATGCTTCCTTGTAGGCCTCGCTCAGAGGTTTCCTCTCGTCAAAGAACTCCCAGAGGGAATCGTAAAAGACTGTGTCAAAAAGCCCCGCCCATTGCGGTTTCTTTTCCTTAACGAGTTCCCTCGCGGGCGTGAAAACGTAGGCCAGCCGCGTGGCACCCTCAGGAATGCTATCGATGATCAACCTGAGTATCTCCACGTTGATTGGTTTGTCCTCCGTGAGGATCCAGACTATCGAGTCCTCGGGAACGGTCGAGAAGAAGAGGGGAACCCTTCTCATGTACTCCTCGGTTCTCAGAAGGTATCTACCGGGGTTTATGTTCACCTTAATGGAATCCACAGTTATTTCATTAACCACCTTCGAACCGGCCCCACCTATTCCAACAAAAACGTGTGTAAAGCCTATCACCGCTCCTCCCAATATGGAGAGGGAAAAGGAGTTAATAAATCATTCGAGGGTCGCGTGCTTTCTCTTCATGTCCTTCTCGGTCTTCTGGAACGTTGCCATCAGGAGGGCTATTATTCCGTCGAGGAATATCATGGTTGAGTCCTCGAAGAGGGTTCCCATCGGTGCGATCCACTTGTATTGGGTGAGCATCTGCCTCGCTATGTAATCAGTTGGAACGTCCGTCTTCGCCCTTCCGGGGATCTCAACGACGACATCGGCCAGTTTTCCGAGAGTTGAGTTGGCATAGGATGTTATCGCCGCTATCTTGCCCCCCTGCTCCTTGGCTATCCTGGCGGCATCTACTATGCTCTGGGTCTCACCGGAGCCGCTGATGGCTATGAGCAGATCCCCCGGCTCGAAGGCTGGTGTTATCGTCTCGCCGACGACGTAGACGTTGAAGTCAAGGTGCATGAGCCTCATCGCGAAGGCCTTGCCGACCAGACCGCTCCTTCCCGCGCCGTAGATGAATATCTTGTTGGCCCCTATCATTGCATCGACGAAACCGCGAACCTGCTCGAGCTTTAGGCTCTCCGCCACACCCTTGATGTGATCGAGTATGTCGAGCATGGCTTTCTTTATTGTCATCATGTATTCTCCCCAGAAGAGGTCTATGATCTGCCTCGTGACTTTCTCCGGATCCTTGGCCTTCGTTATGGCGCTGCCAACTATTATTATGGTTGCACCAAGTTCTATGACCTTGGGAATAGTCTCAAGGTTCAGCCCTCCGGCAACGGCCACGGGGACGTTCACGGCCTTAACGACCTTTTCGAGATCCTCAAGCGGGCTCTTGCCCTGCATCTGCTCGTCTATGCCGGTGTGTACGAGTATGTAGTGTACACCCATCTTCTCGAGTTCTTTGGCTCTCTTAACCTTATCCTTAACCCCTATCAGGTCAACCATGACCCTGATTCCATAGCGTCTTGCGACGTCAACCGCGTCCTTGATTGTTTTGTCGTCGGCCACACCGAGAATAGAAACAACGTCGGCACCGTGCCTCGCGGCCATTTCGACCTCCAGAGCGCCGGTGTCCATAGTCTTCAAGTCGGCGACGATCTTCCTGTCCGGGAAGCGTCTCTTGAGAAGTTCAACAGCCCTCATTCCTTCCTTCTTGATGAGTGGTGTTCCAACCTCAAGCCAGTGCGCACCGCCGCGGGCGGCCTTCTCCGCGATAGAAAGAGCCTGATCTATATCTGTAACGTCGAGTGCCACCTGGAGTATCATCTCCCCGCCTCCGAGGATTTTTCAGTGGTGGGTTGTCAGGTTTACTTTTAAACCTTTGGTGGTGTCGTTGTCTTTGTACATTTTTATGTCAAATAACGGCTTCCATCTTTGTAACGTTTCGAAGTTTGTTTTGACATAACTGGATTTATCTACGCAAAATTTTATTGAGGACTTCATTTGATGAAACTCACACGATTTACCCGTTGGTAAACGTAAAGTATATAACCGATCGCATACACAATATTTGACGTTAATGTACGCTTTAGTTGTTTGGACAAGGTTTGGGAGGAATGAAGAATGAAATGGGCTGCAGTTGGATTGATAGTGGCGTTGGTGCTGGCAACCGTTGCCGTCGGTTGCATTCAGGGGGAAGAGAAGAAGACGGAGACAATAACTATATACACCGGTGGTACCAGTGGCGTCTACTTCCCCCTCGGTTCCAAGTACGCGGAGATATTGAATAAGAATGGAATCAACGCGAAAGCCGTCACAAGTGGAGCGAGCGTTACCAACGCCAAGGCAATAGGAGAGGGCAAAGCCCAGGCAGCTATCCTCCAGAACGACGTTGCTTACTATGCTTACCACGGTCTCTACATGTTCGAAGGAAAGGCCATCACGAAGCTCAGGGGAGTTGCGGCACTTTACCCCGAGACAGTCCAGTTTGTGGTTCTGGCTGACAGCGATATCCAGAGCCTTGAGGACCTGAAGGGCAAGAAGGTCGCAATAGGTGCTCCTGGAAGCGGTACCGCCGTCGCTGCCGAGCAGATCCTCAAGGCCGCAGGCGTTTGGGACAGCATCGAGAAGGTTAACCAGAAGTTCAGTGAGGCCGCCCAGAGCCTCAAGCTCCATCAGATCGATGCTGCCGTCATAGTCTCCGGTGCTCCCACCCCGGCTGTTAACCAGATCGCTCAGCAGACCCCTGTTAGAGTTCTTCCGATTCCGGACGAGATCCTCAACAAGCTGAAGGATGAGGGTTACATATTCTACGTCAGGCAGATCCTCCCGAAGGACACCTACAACGGAATGCAGGAGGACACCCCGACAGTCGCCGTTAAGGCCATGCTCGCGGTCAGCGCGGACCTCTCCGAGGACACAGTTTACAAGATGACCAAGATACTCTTCGACAACCTCGATGAGCTCCACAAGGTTCACGCCAAGACCAAGTACATAAGCCTCGACACGGCCCTTGATGGTATGAGCATACCGCTCCACCCAGGGGCATACAAGTACTACAAGGAGAAGGGCCTTCAGATTCCCGACGACCTTAAACCGCCCAGCGGGTGAGGGTAGTTGAAAAAGTTTCTTTTCTTTTTTGTCCTTTCAATCATCCCTATTTTCCTGCTTCCAGTTAACTGTCTCGTCATAAGCGACGGTAACCACGAGCGGGTTTATTCCCTGGGTGTTCACAACGTTACCATCCGTTACATCCATAGCGTTGAGAGGAGCACTGTGATAGAGGTCCTTCAGGTAAACTCCAGCGGAATTTACGCCAGGGAGATGTGGTGGAAGGATTTCGGGGCGGGCCTTCCCGAAGACATACAGTTCATGAAAGACGGGTTTTACGTCAAGAAAATAGAGATTCCCCTCGGGAAGAGCCTAGACTTCTGGTTTATCCCCCTAAACCGGGCCAGGATATACGTCGATGGTAACTTGGTGCTCCAGCCAAAGTCAGAGGTGCTCGTTCACTTCCGTGTGGAAAGATGCATGCTGATTCAGAAAGCTGTTGGGAGGTGTTAATATGGTTGAGAACAAAGAGATTCCGGTTGAAAAGGCCGAAGTTATTATTGAGAGAACCAGAAAGCTCCCCCCAATCCTTGAAAAGGTCATAACAGCTGCCGCGATACTAATCGGTATTTATGAAATCCTGTTCATATTTAACTTCAACTACACACTCTACGATATGTTCTCCCGCATGGGAATAAAGATGGGCTTCCTGAAGACGACATTTCAAACGAAGCAGGGTGAAGCCTTCGTTATGGCCATGATCCTCCTTATCACATACCTCCTGTATCCCGTTAAAAAGGACAGAAAGCACCTCGAAAAGGTGCAGTTCTACGATTACATACTGGCGGCCCTAGGTGTTGTGTCCGCGTTCTATCTGTTCATTGTGTACCCGAGGTACACCGAATTCGCGGACGTCTATATGAGGGACGTTTTCTTCGGGATCCTGGCTATAATCCTCGTTCTTGAGGCCACGAGAAGGGTCCTGGGGTGGGTTCTCCCCCTCGTTGTTACGGTGTTCCTCGTGTACGGTATCTACAACATAAACTTCGACTGGATTCGCTTCACCCAGCAACTCTACTTTGATGAGGGAATCTTTGGCATTCCCTTCTTTGTTATGACCATATACGTCTTCGCCTTCGTGTTCTTCGGTGCGTTCCTGCTCAAGATAGGCATCAGTGATTACATAACGGAGTTTATGATAACTCTCTTCGGTAAGAGACCTGGCGGGCCGGCAAAGGCAGCCGTCGTGGCAAGTGGTCTCATGGGCACGGTGAGTGGATCGAGCGTCGCCAACGTCCTCACAACCGGCACCTTTACCATCCCCCTGATGAAAAAGGCCGGTTATCCCCCCGAGATAGCCGGTGCCGTTGAGCCGGTGGCGTCAACGGGCGGTCAGCTGATGCCGCCGATAATGGGTGCGGCCGCGTTCATAATGGCCGAGTTCCTTGGCGTGCCCTACAACAAGCTCATAATCGCCGCTGTCATACCGGCACTGGTCTACTACTCCGGAGTTTACCTTTTCATTGATCTCGAAACCAAGAGGCTCGGCCTCAAGGGAATGCCTACGGAGCAATTTGCACCGCTGAGGTACTTTATTCGGAAGCTCTATATCCTCCTGCCCATAGTGGTCATAACAGTTGCCCTCGTCTGGGGAATCGCTCCACACATATCGGCAATATCTTCACTCGGCGTTGCCATCTGGGTCGCCTGGATTTCCAAGGACAGGATCAAAGGACACGAGGGGCTGTACGTTGCAGTGGTTTTGATAACAATACTTCTCATGTTCACCGGCAAAGCAATATCTACCCCCGTTGCAGGGGTTCTGGTTCTCTTGGGCCTCGCCCTGATAGCTATGGCCTACCTCACCGATCTGGTTGAGTTCAACGAAAAGCTCTACATCAGCCTGCTCTTCATATTCTTCATTGCCCTCGTCAAATACCTCGAGATGAACAAAGAGCAGATACTCCTGCTCAGCGGTGTCATGGGAATAGTCTTCTCGATGATCGTGGGTTATATCTCCAAGAGCGAGGAAGGCAAGGAGATGTACCGGGCGACGTATGAATCGATGATCGACGCGGGCAGGACCAGCACGAGCGTTATGCTTGCAGCCGCCAGCGCGGGACTTATCCAGGGTGTCCTAACGATGACCGGTCTCATCACGAGCCTTGGCTACCGGCTCGTTGACCTTACTGCGGGCAACCTGTGGCTACTCCTCATTCTGACGATGGTGTTCAGCCTCATACTCGGAATGGGCGTGCCCACGACGGCCAACTACATCATAACATCGCTGGTCGCCGCTCCGGCAATCTACAACGCGGTCTCAAACATTCAGCCCTACAACCTCAACGTTCCCGGCTACGGAACAAGTATAGCCCTCCTTGCGGCCCACTTCTTCGTGTTCTACTTCGGAATCCTTGCCGATGTCACTCCGCCGGTGGCACTGGCAAGCTACGCTGGTTCCGCCCTGGCAGGGGGTGAATTCTGGAAGACGGCAATGAACGCCGTCAAGTACGCGCTGGCGGGGTACATAGGACCGTACATATACTTCACCCATCCGGAGATGTTCATCATAACCGTCCAGGATTGGACGGTAAAGACCGCACTAACGGTCGTCTACGACTTCGGGGCAACGCTGCTCGTCATGTACCTGCTGGCGATAGCCCTTACAGGGTGGTTTGGAAAGCACATAAGAAAAGAACTGAGGGCTCTTGCGGGAGTAGTGGGCCTGCTCTCGGCATCCCTGCACCCAATACCCGTTGCCATAGGCGCCGCTACGGTACTCTTCCTGAAGTTCCTCGGCCGAGAGCTCTGATTTCTTTTCTGCTTTTCTATTCTCTTTACAGTGCAGTTTGGGAAAAGATAAAGGGTCAGTACAGCATGACCTCGAAGCCGAGCTCACTCAGCAGATCCGCAAGCTCCTCGCTGTCAACGTAAGCCAGAAGGTGGTGATTCCCTATCGTCCCGTCCACGAAGTCCTTCGCCTCTTCCACCCTGAGCCTGACCTGCGTTCTGCACCGGTTCTCACTCCTCTCAGTCCCGACTACCTCAACACCCGCCACGATGGCCTTTCTTCCACGTACCTTCAAAAGCGAGGCCTTTCCCCGGGGCATCTCCACGGCAACGCCGACACCCGTTCCGCTTTCAAAGTGAGTTCTGAGAACGTATCCCCCCAGCAGAGGAGCCGTGCAGTGGGCTAGGATAAGGTAGTCGTCACCGTAGTCCGCGATATTTCCCATAAAGGCAGGTTTGTCGAAGAACTTTCTGACGAGCAGCATGCCGAGCAGTGAATTCAGCTCGCCCTCGCAGGCCGCGGGAATCCCCTCCGTGTTGAAAATCGCCAGGGCCAGGCAGGGTGTTGTTCCGATCTTTCCGATGAGGTCGAAGCAGCCGATTGTGAAGCCGTCCAGTTTGTAGTCCCCGATTATTTTTTTGAGGGCAAGGTAAACCCGCCCCGCCTTTGCAAGGGACTTCCTGTCGGGTTCTTTTATCTCACGTGCATTCTCAACGATTTTCTCTATCACTTCAAGACCTTCTTCCTCGTTGGTGTCTTCGTAATACTCGTAGAACTTCTTCAGACTTATGTGGACGTAGGGTAGCTCGAATCGTTCGTTGATGAGCCACGGTGACACCCTGCCGATCAGACCAAGACGAACCCGGAGAAACTTCTCAAAAAGCTCCGCCGAGTCTTCGTACCCGAGTAAAGCCGCCTTCAACTCGTCTTTTTCCTTAACGAGGGTGGCCGGAATGAGCCTTTCCCTGAAGTACTCCCTCAGTTCAATACCGGCGGCGATAGAATTGTTGAAGGGATCACCGTATATTATGATCGGTTTTCTGTAAACTGCAAACTCTTTTAGCCCGTTCTCAGTTCCCCCAGTTAGAGGATAGAGCACCAGAACGTCCGCTTTATTTAGATCAACTTCCTCTTTGACCCTCTTGAAGTCGGACTTGGTCGATACAAAAAGGCCGCCCATTATCTCGTGTTCCCTCGCGAGGCAGTTGAGGAACTCAGAGGCTTTCCTCTCAAACGCCTTGGGATCCGCGAGTTCGCTAACTCCGAAGATGACACCAACCTTCACGCTACCATCCCTCCCCTTGGGTCAGCGATCTTCGGCTTCAGCACTTATGAACCTTTCTTTCTAACCTCCTGTGGAAAGGTATAAATAAAAAGCGATCCAACATTTTGATGGGGGAATCCCCATGAAGGGGAGGACAATCTATGCGGCGATAATTCTCTTTGTTCTTATTGCTGGGATTGCTTCCAGCGGATGTATTGGGGGGAGCAGGGAGAAAAGCTGGCTTGAGCTGGTTCCATCGGACGCGATAGTGGCGGGCGTTTTCGACATGAGCACGGTAAAAGAGGCCGCCTTTGAGGAGCTTATGAAGAACCTCAGTCTCTACCCCAAGTACGAGTCCCTAAGGGAGAACGTTCTGAACGAGACGGGTGTGGACATAGCGACACTATCGAGGGCCATCTTCGCTGTGAGAGGGTACGACGAGGAAACCCAGCAGCCGAAGATGGCGATATACGTTGAGGGGAGCGTGGACGTCGAAAAGGTCAAAGGTAAGATCGAGGGGCTCAACGAGACGATCCATCACGCCAAGTACAGGGGCGTTGATGAGTACCTCGACAGCAAAAACTGGGGGGTGGCTATCAGCGAGAACTACATCATCGTGGGGGATAAGGACACGATTGAGGAGGTGATCGACCTCATTCACGGCGAGGGGAAGTGGGCCAAACAGTACAGGGAGATTGTTAAAAAGGTCGGTTCAGGAAACCTGATAGCGGTTTACGACTTTCGTGCGCTTATGAATCTCACGTCCTCGGAGCGTGAATCAAGTGAGCTCTCCACGCCTATTCCCCTCGGGACAATGGAGGAGAGCGTCAAATACGGTGCATTTAAGTTCGTGCTGACGAACGGCAACTACTCCTTCAGGGTGGTTCTGGAGATGGACAGCCCGACTGACGCCTCCGACATGGCAAAACAGTTGAGAGGTTTCATCTCACTCCTCGACCTCAAATTCTCTCAAGAGGGGAGATCGGCCCTCGTTGAGATACTGAGGGACATTGAGATATCAACGTCCGAGAACTTTGTCTTAATCGACCTCACCGTGTCCGGAAAGCAACTTGAAGAACTCCTCACGTATGAAGCCATTCCAAAGGCAACTCTGGGCTGATCCATCTTTTTTTAACTCTTTGACCCCTAAAAAATGAAAAGGTCATTTCAACCGCTCTAGGATTATCGCCGGGCAGACTTTAACGACACCGTCGATCTTTCCAATCTTGTTAGAGATGATGTCGGAGAGATCGTTGCCGTCCTTGGCCCATACCTCCGCCATTATCATGTGATCCCCGCTCGTGAGGTAGACGCTCCTCACAAACTCGAACTCCTTGAGCTTGCTGGCGACCTCGAATATTTTCTCTGGGAGCGTGTCGATCCCAGTTAAACTCACGAGGTTGTAGCCGAGCTTTGACGGGTCGATGACGATCGTGTACTGCTTTATAACCCCTGCCTCTTCAAGAGCCCTTACACGCTTCCTAACGGCAGTCTCGCTTATGCCCAGCACTTTGGCTATCTCTGTGAAGGGCGTTCTTGCATCCTTGGTAAGCATCTCGATTATTATCTTGTCCCTCTCGTCGAGCAACTTTTTCACCTCCTACCTAATATCGAACTAGGATGTTATGATTTATTAACTTAGCGGTTCTTCAATTGAATCTCTGACGTCTTAGCTCAACCACCACCTCAACGTGTGGTGTGTGGGGGAACATGTCAAGACCTATTATACCCCCTACGGTGTAGACACTCTTAAGTTCATTAAGGTCACGGGCGAGGGTCTTGGGATTGCAGGAAACGTAGATGAGTTTTTCAGGCCCTTTTTGGACGAGCCGTTTTACAAGTTTTGGATGCAAACCTGCCCTGGGGGGATCGACGATTACTGTGTCGTACGCCTGAAGGCTCCCTACGTCCTTGTCGGCACCGACCCTGAACCTCGCCTCCACCCCGTTTATCTCGGCATTTCGATTGGCCATCTCAACCGCGAAGGGATTGATCTCTATACCCTCAACGGAAAATCCTTTCCTGGCTAGATAGACCCCAAATGTGCCGACACCGGAGTATAGATCCAGAACCCTGCCCCCTTCAGCCCTCTTCGCCACCTCACGTAGCAGTTCAACGGCCCCGTAGCTGTTGGTCTGGAAGAAGCTGTTTGGATGAATAAGGTAAACGGTTCCGTCAAGTTCCTCCTTTATGAACTCCTTGCCCCAGAACCTCTCAATTTCACCGTAGGAGACATCACTGGGCGTTCTGTTAACGCTCCAGTATATTGACTCCGCGTAGTCAAAGTACTGGGGAAAGTCTTCTGGAAGCTCTCCAGGGCCGGTCACAAGGTTCACCATGAGGTCCCCGGTAAACTTCCCCTCCCGGATCACGATATACCTCAGAAGTCCCTCGTTTTTTCCAATTTCGTAGAGGCTCACTTCATGATCCTCTATGAACTCTCGGAGGGACTTCAAAACCCTCTTTGAGGATGGGCCGAAGACGGGGCACCACTCGATATCCACAACGTCCCACCATGTGCCGTATCTTCTGAACCCGATACCCCTTGTCGAAATGACAACATCAATTCTGTTTCTATGCCCAAATATCTTCGGTGATGGTATAATCTCGACATCTTCATTCAGGATCGCGTTAAGCTTGAACCTCTTGAACTCGAGCTGATCCCGGTAGTCCAGATGCTGAAGCAGACAGCCACCGCACCGTCCAAAGTACTCGCATTGGGGCTCTTTTCTAACTGGGGAGGGCTCGAGGATCTCAAACCTCTCCGCGATGATCTTCCTCTTTTTCTTTCTCGTTCTCTCTATCCTAACCCTGTCTCCCGGAGCCGAGAACGGGACAAGTACCCTCCTCCGGCCCACCTTCACAATCCCAAGGCCGTCCTCGTTGAGCTCCCTAACGGTTCCTTCAATCGTCATTGGAGCCCTCTAGCGGGTTTTGGTTTATAAACCCTTGGCCCGTCGCGGTGACGATTTTTGTCCAGAAAAGTTTATTTACGTGGAGCGATAACTATTATCGGTGCTCTTCCCATGCTCGGTAGGAGCAAGGATTTCGTTTATAAGGTTCTGGCAACAAAAAAGAGGGCCGTTGCCCTCCAGCACCTGAGTTCGGAACTCGAAACCCCGATGCCGGCACTTCTCTCGACGGTGAAGAAACTTGAGTCCGACGGCCTAGTTGAGGTGTTCTACGGCCGGGAAAAGGCAAACATCATGGTCAAGGCCAAAACCCTTGAGGACTACGTTTAATCCCTCCCTCTAATCCGATTCCCGCCCTTTGACTGTTTCTTTTCTTTCAAGGAGCTCAGAGACCCTGATAACGGGCAGGAAAGTGTAGCCCTTTGAGGTTATACTCCCCTCTGCCCCTTCCTCCCTGTCCACCACGACCGCTATGGCCGCTATTCTTGCCCCCAGGGATTCAAGCACCTCAGCCGCTCGAAGAACGCTTCCCCCTGTGGTCGTCACATCTTCGACTAAGAGGATTCTGTCGCCCTCCTTGACATCCCCCTCGATCTGGCTTCCGGTACCGTACCCCTTGGGCTTTTTCCTGACTATAACGAGGGGCTTGCCGGTTTTGAGGGAAACTGCCGTTGCTATCGGCACAGCCCCCAGCTCCGGGCCTGCAACGCGGTCAAAGTCAATCCCGACCCTCTGGACGAGGCCGGCTATCAACCCGGCCATCAGCTCAAGGGCATCGGGATCGGTTACGACTTTCTTCACGTTGATGTAGTAGTCGCTCTCCTTCCCCGAAGAGAGCACGAAGTGACCGAAGAGAATTGCCCCGGATTCAAGCATCTTATCGATCAACCGATCCTTTGCCTCGATCATAATAACACACCCGTATAAATTCTCCTCTGAAATTCAGCTGAAATTGACAGAAAAGAGTTTAAAAAAGTTGGCCTCACTCGGAGGCCTTCTCTTCGACCATCTTCTTCACGGCCTCTCCAGCGTCGGCAAAGCTCTTGAAGAGCTTGAGCATCTCCATCGGAAGCGGCAGGACTATGACGTTGCTCTTGTCGCTGGCCACGTCGCTTATCGTCTGGAGAGTCCTGAGCTGGAGCGCCATCGGGTGCTCGCTTATTATCTGCGCAGCCTCGCGGAGCTTCTCCGCCGCCTGCCTCTCAGCTTCTGCCAGCGTGATCCTTGCCCTTCTCTCCCTCTCCGCTTCTGCCTGCTTTGCCATTGCCCTCTGCATTCCTGCCGGCAGTTCTACGTCCTTTATCTCAACGGTGGTCACTTTAATTCCCCAGGGATCTGTTGCCTCGTCGATGATCTTCTGGAGCTCCATGTTCAGCTTCTCCCTCTCGCTGAGCAGCTCGTCCAGATGGGCCTGACCGATGACACTTCTGAGGGTTGTCTGGGCTATCTGGCTCGTCGCAACGATGTAGTTGGCCACCTGCGTAACGGCCTTCACGGGATCGACGACTCTAAAGTAAACGACGGCGTTCACTTTAACCGGGACGTTATCCTTGGTTATGGTCTCTTGAACCGGAACGTCGAGAACCCTCGTCCTGAGGTCAACTATGTAGGCCTTTTCGAATATAGGAATTATGAAGAACAGTCCCGGACCTCTGGCACCGACGACCCTTCCAAGACGGAATATAACGGCCCTCTCGTACTCCTTGACTATCTTTATGGCACTGGCCAGTATTATCAAAACAAAAAGCAAAATAGTTCCCAAAATTATGGTTCCCAAACCTGCCATCCTTCACACCTCCTTTTTCTCATCGGGACTCACTCCCTCGGGGACAACGATTAGGGTCAACCCCCTGACTTCAACGACCCTAACCTTTTCTCCAACCCCTATTCTTTCTCCCGTCTTGCTCTCGGCCTTCCAGAGTTCACCCCGGATCTTTACCATTCCCTCAGGGTTGAGCTCCTGAACGACCCGGCCGACTTCTCCGATCATCTCCTCTTTTCCCGTCTGGGCCTTTCTCTTCCTGTCCCTAATCACAGCGCTAACCCCGAAGGCAAAGAACAGCGCCAGCATGACGGCTATCGCAATTATAACCGCCCTCAAGGTGGAGAACGTTGAACGCTGTATGAGGTACTCGTTTCCGCCCCCGAACAGAAGGATTCCACCGAGTATCATGGTTATCGCCCCTGCCACCGTAAACAGGCCAAAGGTCGGCGTCAGCGCCTCGGCGATGAAGAATATCACCGCGAGGATTATGAGTACCAGCCCGGCGGCGTTGTAGCCGAAGTAGCCGAGCCCTATGATGCCGAGAACGAGGAGTATTGCCCCAACGGTTTCTGGAACGTGCCATCCCGGTGTCAGGAAACCGAAGATAAGCCCGAGGATTCCAATGTTTATGAGGACGTAGGCTATCGTGGGATCCGAGATATACCTCACGACCTCGTCCTTGAAGGAGGGCTCTATACTCACTATCCTAGCGTTGGTGAAGTTGAGCGTTACGTAGCCCTTCCCTTTTACCGGGATTTTGGTTTTCATCCCATTGGCCTTTTTGAGCAGATCGGGGACGTCGTTGGCTATAACCTCGATAACGTGGGCCCTAAGGGCCTCCTCCGGTGTAAGGCTTAGATCCTCCGTTATGAACCTCTCCGCCGCGGTTACGTTCCTTCCGCTCGCCTCGGCGAGGCTTTTGATGTAAGCCACGTAGAAGTTCCTTACCTTCGCGGGGGCTTTGATTATGCTCCCGTTGGAGGCGTAGCCCATGATTGGTTCGCAGGCTCCTATGCTCGTGGAGGGGGCCATAGCTATGAGGTGGGATCCGAGGGCTATGTAGGTTCCTGCTGAGGCCGCTATCGCACCGGGCGGGTAAACGTATATTATCACCGGAACCTTCGATTCCTTGATCCTCTGGATTATCTCCTGCATCGCCTGACCACTCCCGCCCGGCGTGTCAATCTCAATAATTAGAGCTTCAGCATTGTTTTTCTCTGCTATTTCTATGTACCGCGAGAACTGATCCACGGAATAGCTCGTGATAACCCCCTCAAACTTGGCAACGTAGACGGTCTTCTGATTGGGCGACGCGAGCACCGCTGGAAGGAGCATGAGGACGAGGATGATGAAGGCCGAGCGGCTAAGGGTTCTTGTTTTCATTATCATCGCCCAATCTATATACTTCTAGGAGTTTAAAAAGATTGCATCCGGGAAACGGTTTTATACGTTGTCTTCGATAAGCCTATGAGGGACTCGGATGGAGACGCTTAGGGCTCTGGTGAAGGCCTACAGGATAGCGAGGGGGGAGAGAAAGGTAAAGGTGGCCTGGGCCATCGTGAGGAAGGCAGCCAAGTACTCGGATAGTGAACCCTTCTGGGAGACCATAAAATCGAGCGGAATAAGTCCTGATGCCATTAAGGAGGTAATGAGATTCCTAGAAAGCATTGGAGAGCTTCAGATAAAGAGGTCGATCGATGGGAGAAGGCTCTACGTCTCGACCCTCAAGGACATAAGGAGGAACCCAATCAAGCTGGACAGGTGGCTCAACCTTCCATCCGGCGGAGGAGCGCGAACTCCCTCTCTTTCCAGACTGAGGGGTCAGTGATCAGATAAAGCCTGCCCCCCGTGAGCATCACGTGATCGCGCAGGGCGTTTAAAAACCTTAGAAAGCTTCTGAATCCGTTGTGGAGAACCATATACTCCGGGCACTCGAGAACAACCGCCGTTCCGGGATTCTTTTTCAGTTCGTCTATGATGCTATGGAGGAGCTTTGGGAGCTCCCGGGGGCCTATGAAGCCGGGGACCGTGCTCACAAAAAGAGCCTTCCATCCCGGAGGTACCTCCCTCCCCGGCCGGGTCACGAGAAGAACGCTTCCCTCCCTAACGGCCTCCCGGGAGCCGATTATGTTGAAGTAGCCGGGACTCCGGAGGGGGGAAGAGTAGGAGTTTCCGGCCCATGCCTGAATGAGCATCGAGGTGAGTGCCTTCACAACCATGCCTTTCCCCGGGATAAGTAGACCTCTGGAATATAAGTACCTTTTTTGTAAGTGGTTATGTAGGTGCACATGCAGGCCCTCGGTCAAGGCCGATGTCATCATGTATCAGTCGGTTAATCCATCGTCATCGGGCCAGGTTAGGATGCATTTCTGGCTCTTCCCCTTTCTATCCACATGCCCCAGGTTTTAACGGTTCCGTTGTTGAGAATAATCACACTTGAGATACCCGGGAGACCCCCTCTTTTGTAGGATCTCTCAAAAATCAGCCGGGCGTGTGGGTTGAGATAGATCCCCGTTGCATTCATTAAAAGGCCCTCCACATCTCCCCAGCCAAGCTTGTTTGAATGCTTCTTTATAAGCCATGAGTAGCGGCTCCCATTGAAGACTTGTAGATCCTGTCTGGGTGAGAATCCCCAGACGTCCACGTCTGCATAAATTACACCCACTCTATCGTGGGTTTTGTTGTACGGCTGAACGACCAGCCACGTCTCCCTGCAGAGGGGGTTGTAACTGTAGGAACCTGTGAGAACGAAGACTCCACCAACTGGGCTTACATTTAGCAGGGCCGTCTCACTTCCACTCCTGAGCCCTTTAACGAGTTTAAACTCCTTCCCAAGGAGGAACGAGGTTATGTTCCTGCATCTGGAGATGCCATGATATTCGTCTTTCATGATCCTGTAGTTAGTGTTGTTCAAGAAGTAAATTTTGTCCACATACCCACGATTGCTGGAGGCCGGTGAGAACTCCCTCAGAGCCTCTATGGGCATCGCGATGGGCGAATAATCAAGGAATGTGGGGTATTCTCTTTTGCTGACTCCATAACTTCCAATTGTTATGTAAGCCAACGTTCCATTGGGGTGGTACAGATAAATTCTCCACTCAAATTCTAGTCCGGAATGAGGATGCCATTCCCTGAATTGGGCTGCCAAGAGGTGAAATCCCCTCTTCGCGTATGGGCTCAAGTACCTGTCATACACATAGGTGGAGTTCAACTGGGGGATCTTTGGATGTTTATCCCTTGGGATTGAGCCGAAGTAAACGACGCCCGCATATAGAATGAGAAGGGTAATCAAGAGAGGAACTATGATGTACTTGTCCTTCATTCTTCCTCCCCCTCCCAGGATTCATCGAAAGTCCCGTACCTGTCTTTGGGGAGTACAAATATCCCTCCAACGGACGAGTGGTTTCTGTCATCCATCACTTCAAGTTCGATGTAGAGGATATCCCGCTCAACGTAGTCCGGAACAGCTTCTCGGAGCAACTGAACACTTCTTCCGGTGAACGTGAGGGTTCCATTAATCTTCCTCTCAGGTTTGACAAGCTTTGATAGGGAAATTCCTGGATAGAACACTGTAACGTTCACAAAGTCCCCCTGTGGTCTCTCAATTACCCATACCATCCGCCCAGTTTTGAGCCTGTACCCGGGGATCACGAGAAGCCCATCATACCCTATGAAGCCTCTGCAAACATAATCATGGGCAAAGAGACTCGGAGGGTCGCAGATTATTTTCATATTGATCCATAATCCCCGGTTTGAACCGAGTCCCGTTATTGAACTGTATTTCTCTCCCCTACTCATAACCTCACTGAGGGCAGGCAGATGAAGGGCAATGTCCTCGTCGTAGACCCAGCCAAGGGTCTTGAAGAGAAGAGCCCTGTGATGTGGACGGTACTTTTTGAGGAGTGTTTTATCCAGAGCGAGGGGTGAGTAGTTAAAAGCGGCCTTTGAGCTCTCGGTGTTCTTTGAAAGGCTCCACGTAAAAAAAGCGTGGATGAAATCCCACGAGACAGTGCGGACAATTATCCTGTTATCCTCCTCTCGATAAGTTGCAAACTGCCAGGTGTTCCCGTTGTGATACACAGCTATGAGGCTCTCGTTGACGGCCACTCCAGCGGTTTCAAACGCCTTCAGCGGGGATTCTATCTGGTACTTCAAGTACACTGCTTTTCCCGAAGAGATCAGAATAAGTGCCAAAAGCGCGATCTTTACTGCCCTTTTTATTCTTCCCATTAACACCCCTCACATAATCTAAAATACTAACGACATTAAAACATTTCCGTAAAAGTTAATGAAAAAAGGAACATCAGAACAGCTCTTCAAGCTTGACGTCAATCTTGTCCGGGTTGAAAGGCAGGACGTGCCTGGTCGTCTTCGGCGAGAAGACCTCCCCGCGCTTGACGAGTTCCATAACGTCCTCTTTCGTCGGGGCCTTCCTGATGAAGACGTAGTCAATCTCACCCTTTGCCATATCCTCCCTCGCGTCCTCCTTGAGGCCGTAGTAGATGAGCTCTATTCTCCCTTCCTGGTTCATCTCGTCGAGGACCCTGCTGACCTTCTTCTGCTCCTCAAGACCTCCTGGAATCGCGAAAGCTTTCTCGCCGACGATGGCGAAGGCAATCTCACCGCGTTCGGCCTTCTCCTCGGCTTCGGGATCCTCAACGACCTCAAGGCCCTCCTTCTTGAGCCTCTCGATAACCTCGTTGAGGTCGCCCTTGAAGGCCGGGTACCACGTGTAAACCTTGACGTCGTCGCTGAAGTAGTCGAGTATAACCGAGGGAGCGCGCTTGGCGCCGAGCTTCTGGAGGCCGGCCCAGCGGTGGTGGCCGTCAACGATGAGGTACTCGTCCGTCCCCGGGATCTTCGCGAGGAGCATCGGCTTCCAGAAGATGCCACTTCCCGTGACACTCTCGATGAAATCCTCAAGCTCCTTCTGAACGAGCTGCTCGTGAGGCTTCATCTTGTCGAGCTCGATAAAAACGTAGTCCACTTTAACAGTCGGGATGTCGTACTTCGGGACCTTTTCAACTCCCATTTCCAACCCTCCGTGAGATCAAAACCTGCAGACCGATATCGAATTGAGGGATAAAAAGGCTTTCCTTTCCATTTGACTACATTTTTCCGGTAGACCTGCACTTTTTGATTGGATGTGCGAAGATCATGCGGGACAACCGTTAAAACATCTGAGCGAGTATTACCGGAGGATGAGGAACGTTGCGGAACTGCCCCTCCACGGCGGCCACGTTCCCGCGTGGCTTGCCCAAAGAATGAGGAAGCTAACGAAACTAGTGCTAATACTCGCCGTTGACGAGTACGGGACGAAGGGTCTCCTTGAGAGGCTCTCCGACCCTATCTGGTTCCAGGCCTTCAACAACCTCATCGGCATGGACTGGGACTCCTCCGGTAGCACAACGGTAACGGTTGGGATGATAAAGGACGCCCTTTCCAAGGAGGAGCTCGGGGTTAAGGTAGCCGGCGGTAAAGGGAGGGCAAGCAGGAAAACACCGGAGGAGTTAAGAGCCATAGCGGAGCACTACGGACTCGACCCGGAACCTTACATCAGAACGTCCAGGCTCGTCGCGAAGGTCGACACCGTCGCCTTCCAGACAGGTTACCAGCTCTACCACCACGCCTTCCTCCTCGACGAGGAGGGCAATTGGGCGGTGATACAGCAGGGGATGAACGAAAGGGCCAAGCTTGCAAGGCGCTACCACTGGTTCAACACCGAGACCTTTACCATCGATCCCCACAAGGCGATAGCGGGCATTAGGGCCAAAATTGCCCTCAATACTGTCTCAAAAGACTCCAGGGAATTTCAAAAGACCCTTCTCGATATCGTGAGTGAGAGGCCCGAGAAAATTGAACGGGAATTTGAAACCATAAAGGCCATAGCGAAGGGCTACCGTCCATTGGTCTACTATCGCCCGAGGAACGTCGATGAGGTAACCGTTCTGAGGCGTTACGAAAGCCTTGGAAAACTGGAGCTCAACAGGAAGGCACTTGAATTCGCGAGGGAACTGGGGGTTAGGAACTATGAGGAGCTTCTACTCCTCAAGGGCCTAGGTCCGAGCACGCTCAGGGCACTATCGCTAGTTGTGGAGCTGGTCTACGAGACGCCACCCAGCTGGAGGGACAGGGTTACCCATCCGGTCGATCCTTTCAAGTTCACCTACGCGGTCGGCGGAAAGGACCGCGTGCCGTTCCCAGTTGAGAAGAGAACCTACGATGAGCTCGTCTCCTTCCTTGAAAAGTTGGTCGAGAAGAACCGAGATGAGAGAACGCTGATCAGAAACGTTGCCAGGATCACGAAAAACTGGAAGTTTCCAGAGGAAGAGAAAAGGCCCACCTAAGGCCCGAAGGGAGAGCGAACGCAAAGCAACGAGCCCTGGGGCACGTTTAGTTCCCTCGCTATCGGCCGGCACTTGGCCTTCAGGAGGTAGAAAATCCTCCCATCTTTCCTCTCGCTCAGGGTCTCAAAGTTCCCCTGTCCCTTGGCTATTATTACGTCCGCCTTCTCGAAGACCTCCATGAACTCCCGAGAAACAAGGCCAAAGGGCACACCGACTATTCTCGTCCCAGTCGAGATTACCTCGCCAATCTCCTCAAGGCCCGCTCGCCTGAGATCCTCAACGGTGGCGTCGTTTATTATCGGTCCCTCCTTGCCGGCGATGTAGATCTTCAATTGGGGAAACTCTTCCCGAATCTTCCTGAGGAACAGCCTGTCGAAATATATCTCGCCGCAGTTGTCCGTGAGGTAGAGGAGGATCTTTGCCCTACTCAGCCTATTGAAGAGTTCATCGGAGTTGTCGATGTAGAGCTCTTCCCCGAGCATTGCCCTAACGTCCTCCTCAATCCTCTCGGGGGAGTAGCCGACGGCGAAGTCTATCACGTTGCCAATTATGGCGAGCTTTAGTGCGGTCTTAAGGTCGATATTTTCCCGTTCGAGATCAGAGACGACTTTCTCAGCCAGCCTGTTCGAGAGTTCCTTGTACTCCCTGAACGGATCGTCGTTCCCAATGGCATCATAAACCTCAAGGAATACTCTGCTCCCGATCACTGCGGGTATGGAGTCTTCTTTCATCTCAGCTATCCCCTTCGCGGCCCTCAAAATACCTCTCTTCCTGACACCAAGGTCTTCGGTTCCCATTTCGACAATCTTTTGACACTGACTGGCAATGCACGAGAAGCACTCGTAGTGAACCTTCATTCCACCACCGCTATCTTCATGATCCAGCGATTTAAATCGCTTTCGCAGGCAAGCTTTTGGGAAAAGTTTGGCTAGAAGTTCGTGATTCCTCTTTTGGGCTCCTTTGTAATAGGATTTCAAAATCAAGCCCGCTATTGAAAGTTTGAATTCACCAAGTTAAGGCTTTTTATGCGCGGTTCAGGTAGAACCGCGCCCCACCAGAGCGCAAAAAAGCTTGAACCCAAGCTAAAAGGTGCTTTTAAATGAATTCGTTCAGTCAAAGGAGCAATTTGGGGGAAATCCACTCAAAAACTACTCTTCAAAAAGGAATCACGAACTTTGATGAAACTTTTGCTTGGCAAAAGTTTCGTTTCTGGTGCGGGGGCGGGGATTTGAACCCCGGAACCCCTGCGGGACGGGACCCTCAATCCCGCGCCTTTGACCAGGCTCGGCAACCCCCGCGTTGCCAATTATAAGGGTCGAGGAGGATTTATAAAGTTTTCCCTCGAGAGATACCAAAAAATTTATAAATCAACTCCCGTCTATGGTTTCGGGTTGAGGGCCGGTAGCTTAGCCTGGTTAGAGCGGCGGACTCTTAATCCGCAGGTCGGGGGTTCAAATCCCCCCCGGCCCGCCAGATCGCGTTTCTTCTCGACGCGTTCCGCCTGAGAAGGAGTGCGTCTGAGCAAAGTAAGGGAGTTTGTAAAGATGAGTTTTGAAAGATTGGGCTTGTCAGAATCAAGTTTAGAGGCAGTTAGAAGGAAGGGTTTTGAAGTCCCAACGGACATTCAAAGGGAAGTCATCCCACGCCTCCTTGAGGGGGAGGTTGATATAATCGGCCAGTCCCAAACGGGAACAGGGAAAACTGCGGCGTTTGCACTTCCTATAATAGAGGCAATCGACCCCAACGAAAAAACAGTGCAGGCCATAATACTCACCCCCACCAGAGAGCTGGCACTTCAGGTGGCGAACGAGATCAAAAGCCTCCGGGGGAAGAAGAGGGTCTACGTCTACGCGATCTACGGCGGTCAGCCGATAGGGCCGCAGATAAGGGCCCTCGAAAGGGGAGTTCATGTGGTCGTTGGAACTCCGGGCAGGGTGCTCGATCATCTAAACCGGGGTACCCTGGATCTCAGCTCGGTAAGGTTCTTCGTACTTGACGAGGCCGATAGAATGCTCGACATGGGTTTCGTCGATGACATCGAGGAGATAATGAGGCGCGCGCCCCAGGAGAAGAGGATCCTGATGTTCTCGGCGACGATGCCAATGGGAATTCTCCTCCTGGCAAAGAAGTACATGCGGAACCCCGAGGTCATTCTCGTTAGCAGGGATGAGGTGGTACCCGAGATGGTTGATCAGGAGTACGTGGAGGTCCTTCCTGCGAGAAAGTACGAAAAGCTGAAAGAGGTTCTCGGGGAGGGGTTTTACGGCATAATCTTCTGCCACACCAAGAGGGAAACCCGGGAACTGAGCGAGAGGCTGAGGAGAGACAGCTTCAGGGCCGATGCCCTCAACGGGGACATGAGCCAGGCCGCGAGGGAGAGAACCTTCGGTCGCTTTAAGGAGGGAAAGATCAACGTTCTCGTTGCCACAGACGTTGCCGCGAGAGGACTAGACGTCAGGGAGATAAGTCACGTGATAAACTACTCCCTCCCCATGAACACGGAACAGTACATCCACAGGATAGGCAGGACTGGCAGAATGGGAAAGAGAGGAAAGGCCATTACTTTTCTTAAACCAGGTGAGATTGGCAGGTTCAGGGACATAGCAAGGAAAGCCAAGGTCGAGGTGAAGAGATCCAAGCTGAGTGAGAGAATTCCCAAGCGCTTCAGGGAAGAGGATCTCGAGAGGGAGTACAGGAGAAGATGGGGAAGGAAAAGGTTCTAAAAAGGTGGAGCCGGGACCGGGATTTGAACCCGGGTGGAAGGGATCTGCAGTCCCTCGCCTCGCCTCTAGGCTATCCCGGCATTGAACCCGAGAAAATTTGGCGCCGCGGCGGGGATTTGAACCCCGGTGGGCACCGCCCACCGGCTTAGCAGGCCGGCGCCCTACCAGGCTAGGCTACCGCGGCACGCCCGAGGTATATGAGCGGGGGAGGGTTTTTAAGCTTTTTGCTACTAATAGAACTTCCCGAAGTTGTACTGGGGAATGGGACACTGGACTATCCTCCTCGACCAGAGACAGTCGGCACAGCTCGGCTCGTTGCCCCAGCAATCAATATCGGTTGTTTTCACGAAGTCGCAGGCATCGACGAGGGGACAGTCGGTGCAGGACGGGTACATGTAGTTCTTCATGGTGAAGCGGAACCACGTGTACTTTTCGCTCGTCCATATCTCCGCGAGGCTCTTTTCTCTGACGTTTCCAAAGGAGTAGGCGTTCACTTTCTTCTTCCTGCCGAAGATGTACTCGTAGTAGGTGTGGAGGAACCGGTAGCAGGGTGCAACCTCTCCGTCCCATCTAACGACCGCCACGTTGTTCTCGTCGAAATCGCACTGCCTCTCGGTCTTCAGCTCAAAGTACGGCAGCTTTATGTAAAGGCCGCTGTGGGCGATCTTGTACAGCTCATCGAGGATCGGTTTCATATCAACGCTCCCATCGTAAACTATGTCCTTGGTTTGCTCTTCAGTCAATGGGAGGAGGTTCGAAACCAGCATTGAATCGACGCCGAGATCTAGGAGATAACGGGCGAGATCAGGCAGTTCCATGTAGTTCTCCTTGGTCACGACGACTTCAACTCCAATGCTCGGTTTATGCGTTCCCGTCTCCTCCCGGTATTTCACGAGCTTCCTTATCTTGTCCGCTGTAACCGCCGCGGCAATGTGACCGAGTGTTATCGCGTTCTGGGCCGTTGGCACGGTGTCCATGGAAAAGTATACCAGCTCAACCCCAAGCTCAGATATCTCTCGGAGCATTTTGTCCGTCAGCAGGGTTCCGTTCGTGCTCATCCCGAGGGCAAACCCCCTCCTCTTAACTTCCCGGACCATGTCCATGAAGCGCGGGTGGACGGAAGGCTCACCTATCCCTCCGAAGTAGATCATTCTGAGCTCTGGAAACTCCTCCGCGTCGTCGAGTATCTTGAGGAAGAGGTCCCAGTCCATATCCCCCTCTTTATCTTCCCAGTACTGCTTGAAGCACATCTCGCACTTCAGGTTGCACCTGCTGGTTACTTCTATGTACAGGTACTTCATGTCGAGCTTCGGTCTGACTATTACCTTCCCGTCCCACAGAGTGAAGGTGTACTCTTTGCCGACTTCCTTCACCACTTCAACCGCCTCCCGCCGGTGGAAAAACGCTAACCGTATCGTCATCTGAAATGGGAGTTTCCAGTCCCTGAAGGTGTTCGATGTTCTTACCGTTAACGAGAATCAGGTAGCCGTCTTCGAGTTCCTTTTTGACCCCCGGAAACCGCCGATCGAGTTCATCCAACAACTCCCCAACGGTTTTAACGCCCCCGATTTCAAGCATTCGCTTTCCCACGATGTCGATGAGAGTGGCGAACACCTTAACTTTTACCATACAACGTCACCTGAACAAGTTCCTCAGCGTGAAGCTATTAAAAAATTGCTGGACAAAAATGGGAAAATCAGAGGAACTCCTTGATGCCGAGCTCCTCGGCCTTCTCCGGCGGAACCCTTCCATCTTCGGTCCAGCCGCGGAGCTGGTAGTAGCGCGGCAGCATCTCCTTGAGCCTGACAACGTGTCCCTTGTTCGGTCCCTCCGGCATCGGCTCCTCGAGGAAGCGCTTCGGCAGGGTGTCGTCCTTAAGCGGATCGAGGCCGGCCTTGAGGTTGAAGATCCTCTCGGCGTTCCATATTCTCTCTCCGACCTTGAGGTAGTCCTCAGTTGAGAAGTCCCAGCCAAGGGCCGCGTTGAGCATGTCGCGGTAGTCGTCGGCGCCGAGTCCAAAGGTCGTGAACAGACACAAACCGGCGGCGTCTATGAGGGCGCTGAGATCCTGGAAGAGTATGAGCATCTTGATCTTGTCGTCGCTTATGTCGTGCGGATCCATCTTGTACGGATAGCCGAGGATCTCTGGGCTTATCATATAGTTCTTGATGTGGCATCCACCGCGGTTGTTGGTTGCGTAACCAAGGCCGTGACCCTCCGCACCCCTCGGGTCGTAAGCCGGGAGTTCAAGCTTCTTGACGCTCATTGAGAACTCGGGGTGGCCGTACATCTCGGCGAAGCGGTAGCTTCCCTCGGCAAGCTTGTCTCCGAGGCCTTCCCTCTTGGCTATCTTCTCGATGTAGTAGTGCAGAACTTCCGTGTTACCCCACCTGAAGGGCGGAGCGTCGCCGAGGTCATCGTCTGTAAGGTAGCCCTTCTCGTAGAGCTCCATTGCCGCTGCCAAAGTTCCACCGGTTGAGATGGTGTCGAGACCGAACTCGTCACACTGGTGGTTGGCCTCGATAATGCTCGCGAGGTCGTTTATTCCGAGGTTGGCACCGAGCGCCCATATGCTCTCGTACTCGGGGCCTTCAGTAACGCCAACGGTTGGCAACTTGTTGACCCTTCCACATCCGATTGGACAGGCGTAGCACGGCTGGTTCCTTATGAGGTACTTCTTGGCCATCGCCTCACCGCTCTGCTCATAGGCGTGTTCAAAGACGCCGGTCTGGAAGTTTCTCGTCGGGTAGAGACCGTTCTCGTTGATGATGTTAACGAGGACTGCGGTTCCGTAGTTGGGAAGTCCACCACCGGCGACCGGATCGTTCTTGAGCTTGTTTATCTTCTCCCTAACGGTGAGCATAAACTTCTGCTTGTCGGCAATTGGAACCCTCTTGCTTCCCTCTGCCACTATGGCCTTGAGGTTCTTGCTTCCCATAACCGCACCGACGCCACCTCTACCGGCCGCCCTGTGGCCGTCGTTCATTATGGCCGCGAACTTGACGAGGTTCTCACCGGCGGGGCCTATGCTCAGGATCCTGATCTTCTTGCTACCGATTTCTTTCCTCAGCGTCTCCTCGGTCTCGCTCACTACTTTGCCCCACAGGTGTGAAGCGTCTCTGATCTCAACGTTGTCGTCCTTGATGTAGATATAGACCGGACTCTCGGCCTTTCCTTCGATTATGATACCGTCCCATCCGGCGAACTTGAGTTCCGCACCGAAGTAACCGCCGGAGTTGGCCATGGTTATGAAGCCCGTTGCCGGGCTCTTTGTTACGACGTTGTACCTGCCGCCGGTCGGAGCACTCGTTCCGCTGAGCGGACCCGGTGTTATTATCAGCATATTCTCCGGGCTGAGCGGGTCGACCTTGGGATCCATGTCCCTGAGAAGGAAGTATATTGCCAGTCCTCTGCTGCCAACCCACTTCTTGGCCAGCTCCTCGTCGTACTCCTCAACTTTGACCTCCCCAGTGGAGAGGTTCACGCGCAAAAACTTACCCCAGTTCCCGTACATAGAAGCACCTCACGACAACTAAGTACATTGCCGTATATAAAAGTTTGGGAAAACACTACAATGCACACGGAAATGAGAAATTAAGCAGATAAATTTAACTCCAGTGTAGTACTAATCGGGATATAAAAACCATGAACTTCGAACCCTTGTTTCCGGAACGGCTTCGAAGGAAAAGGCTAAAACGTGGGGAGACAAACCAACCATGATGGTCGAGCTCTTCAACTCCAAGCTCTGTGCTATCTGCAAGGGTCGGAAGCTCCTCTGCGGAAGGCCAACCTGCCCGATTTTAGAGCGCTTCAGGGTAGCCCGCACGGTGGAAAAAAGGCTTAACAAGCGCCACATCTTTGGTTCCTCCCCGCCAAGCATATTCGTCGGCGAGTACGGCTACCCCAAGGTCCGAATTGGCCCCCTCGTCCCCCCGATTGAAGGAAATACCAGCCACCTTGACAGTCCCCTCAAGTGGGAGGATAAGACGATTCGCGATATTCTCTACTACCGCTCGCTTTTGGTCATGGGCGAGACGAAAGCCGACGTTGATGTCAGAAAGAGCGGGAGGATTCTGGGCGAGGTCCAGGAATTGGTGATGTCAATAAAACCGGTGGACAGCGAGGTAATCCTCAAGAGGAAGCCCGTCCTAAAGGTTCTCCCGAGCGAGTTCGCCCCACCCATCGGGCCTAAAGCGGAGCTCCTCGACTTCGAGCTGACCGAGAACCCGAAAATCCCAAGGAGAACCGACTACGTGGTGAGCGACGAGCTGAAGGCCGAGCAAGCAATAATGCGCCTCTACAACTGGGGCTTCGACGAATACTACATCATAAGGCTCCTCTCCGCTGGGCTACTCGGAGTCGAGAAAAAGCTCGTCCCGACGCGGTGGAGCATCACAGCGGTTCAGGACACGATTGGCAGAAACCTCAGGAGAGAAATTCTTCACTACCCTGAGATAAACGACTACGAGGTCTACTTCTACCGCTTCCTCGGCAACCACTATGTAGTTCTGCTGATGCCCCAGTCTTACGCCTTCGAGCTTTTGGAGGTCTGGCTCAAGGGCTCGCTCTTCGGTAGCGAGAGGCCGAGCGTGATTCACGACTATGAGGACTTCCGCGGAAGGAAGGAGTACGTCAAAGAAACGGCCGGTGCATACCACGCCGCCCGCTTAAGTGTCCTCGAAGCCCTCAGAGCGAGAAGGAGGCAGGCGCGGGCAGTCGTCTTCAGGGAAGTTACACCGGAATACTACGCCCCCGTCGGCGTCTGGCAGATTCGCCTCGGGGTGAAGAAGGCGATGGGCAACTTGATCGGACGCTTCGAGACGCTCAACGAGGCCCTCGACGCGATACGGAGAAGGCTTGAGCACCCCTTCGAGGAGTACCTTAGGAGGAGTTACATCCTCGGAAGCCTCGCTAGGCAGAAAACCTTGGACGAATGGCTCGGAAGGAATTTATACCGAATTGACCAATAAAACCCGGTGAATGATGACCACTCCATCCCACCGAGCGGTGACGAGTGCACGTCAGGCTGACACCGGTGATGGAAATGAGAAGAAAGCTGGCTTTGATAAGCCTCGACGGAAACGGCGTTTACAACCTAAAGCACATGCCGTTTCTGGGCGAGTTAGCTGAGACTGGAGGCTTTGCGGTAGTGGATTCAATCTTTCCAACACTGACCGATTTAGTGCACACGAGCGTAATGACCGGGGTCTGGCCAAAATGTCATGGTGTCGTCGAGAACGGCTACTACGACAGGCTGACCGACAGGAAAATAAACTTCTACGATTATGAAGTGGCTTTCAATCCCCACAGGGTCATCAAGGCCCCGACAATAGTTGACCTGCTTCGCCAGAGGGGAGTTAGAACGGCGAGCGTTTCGGGCTACACGATGCCCCCCTTCAGCGGAACGGACGTGAGGATTTTCCCCCCATTCTTCGCGAGCGACAAGATGTACAGACAGCACGGGCGCGACTGGAGGAAAGACGTGTGGGTTCTTAATTCCGCTCTATATCTCTACGAGGAATGCAAGCCAGACTTGCTCCTCGTCCACTTCGCCTCGATTGACGGGATGAGCCACGATTACGGCCCGCTTAGCGAGGGGGCACTTAAGGCCGTTGAGACGGTTGACACTGCTGTCAGAACCCTCTGGGAGCGCCTTAAAGACGAGTATGCATTCATAATCTTCGCCGACCACGGACAGGAGGAGGTTCACATGTGGGTGAACCTGAAAACCTATCTCAGAAAGCACGGGATTGAAACGCTTCGCGTTTCATCGGGTGGGGGTGCTCACGTCTATCTGAGGAATCCAAACGAGGCCGAGAAAGCTTTCGAAGTTCTGAGGAAGGCGCCGGGCGTTAAGGCTGTCTTCTTCCGCGAGGATTTGGAGCATCTCAACAGCCCGAACAGCGGAGAGCTGATTGTCTCGGCAAAGCCCGGTTACTGGTTCTGCTCCCACAGGATGTGCAAGGGCATAAAGGGGGTAAGCCACTGGGTTAGGGGAATGCACGGCTCGATGAACGAGCCGGTAATGAAAGTCCCGCTTATCCTCTGGGGATTCGAGAAAGTGAACCTCGACGAGCCAAGCCTCATGGACATCGCCCCGACGGTTCTGAAGTTCTTCGGAGTCGAGAAGCCGGGAAACATGGTGGGGAAGAGTTTGGTTTAAGAGGGATTGGGGGTAGCTATGGAGCTGAACCTCCACATTGACGATACAACGCTCTTGGACATGACCTCCGGTGGCGTGAAGGACCCATTTGAAGTATTCGGAATAAGGCAGGAAATTGAGGTAGAAGCCGTTATCGAGAGCACTATAGACAAAGTGGAGGTACTAAACGAGGCAACACCTTCAGTTGAACCCTTGGACGATGAGGGGACGTATCGGGTGGTCGCCAAAATCCTCGGTGGGTACGCGCGAACCATAATACCCGAAGCAGGGCAGAAAGTTCCGTGCAGGGAGGAAAGGGAGGAAACCTACTGGGGAACAGTGCACCTGGTTGTGGACTTTGGAGTTCTCTCCAGGGCAGTAATAAATTTTCCAGTCCGCTGCCGGCTTTGCAGAATAGGACGTGAGTCGTTCATGTACGTCCCCATCGAGGAGGAACTCACAGGGGAGATGACCTTCAAACGAGGTGAGTATATAAAAATAACGGGCCGGCTCTCCCCCGTGTTTCTGGACTTCTGGGAGGGTGCCATCACCGTAAGACCATTTAGGGGCACTATCAAGGAATTCAGACTTTTGCCTAGGAACGGTGGAGTACTGGGGGTTGAGGTTACTGGGAAAGGAAAACCCCTGCAGGTGAGGGGTGGCGGCCAAATGTTCTTCGGTGACTTCGCCTACGACATCTATTACGCCAGATTTTCACCGAGAATCGACAAAGATAGGGACTCATTCAGGGTGAGGTTCAGTGAAGTCTGAATGCGGCATAAAGCATCGGCATGATTCAACTTGTGGAGGCTTTATCTGGTCGGCGGGCGTACAAAAAGCGTTAACCCCCTACCTTTTTCGAAAGGATTTTAATGGCCTCATCGGCGCTGAGAGCTTCAACCTTTCCCTCTATCATGTCTTTAAGGTTTTCTCAAAGGCTTTCAATGTTTCCTCGTCTATTTCCTCATCATCCTCTGGGAGGTTTTCGGCGACCATCTTGAGCAGCATGATCTTTAAGTCCTCCAGTTCTTTCTCTATGTGGTCTATTTTCTGGAGGAGCACATGAGGATTGATAACTTCGCTCATTCTCTCACCGATTTTGGATAAGCCTTGAAGTTAAATAGTTTTCCAGCTACCCTTTTGCACCCGATAACTGGAGATGAAGGCGAAAGCCCGAAAAAATCTCTGACCTTGCGAAGCATGCAGGGCGAAGGGGTTAAATAGGCGCGGAACAAAACCCCTTCAGGTGTGGTATAGAGGTATTGAGTACATTTACGACGAGCACGGGAGATTAAGGACGTCATAATTCCTCCTGAACTCTGGGAGAAGATTAAGGTCGAGTTCTTTGAGCCATCGAAGTACCGCGGGATTTACAGGGAAAAGAAAAACCTTGAGAGGAGCCTCAGGGGGCTGAGGGAAGAATGGGGGAGGGATTTTTAATTGACATCAACGTTCTTATTCGTGCGGGTATGAGTTTAGAAGATTCTTTTCACATCAACTTTATCAAAATCCCTATCGTTTGATAGGATTGTTGTTATTCCGTGGGCTTTCATTGTCGCATAATGAATGGCATCGTCGAAATCGAGCTTTTTGCATCTTTCGGCATTCCTAAGGATTTCCATGGTTAAGGGAACTACCTCAATTCCCAAATCCAGAAGTATATCAGTGATGTTCAACTTAGTCTTTTGCCTCCTAAACAGAATATAAAGTTGCCATACTGTAAGGGCTGAGGTCATCACGTTTCCGCTGTATCTCTCAAGCAGGTCTCTCGCACGCTCTCCGAACTCCTCGTTGGCTGTGAGGAAATAATACAGAACATTCACGTCAACATAAACATTCACAGCTCATCCCTCAGAAGTTGCTCTGTTTCCTCTTCAATTAACTGGTCAATCTCTTCCGCACTTAGATTCTCACCTTTGAATACTCCGTAGTACTTCCTGATTTTTTTGCGAACCGGGATAAGAACTATCTCATCCCCCCTTTCCTCAACGTAGAAAGAGCTGGTCCCAAATTTCTTCCGCAGGGATGCAGGAAGATATATCCTTCCATTCTTGTCTAGTTTGACAATTTCAGTTGTCATGCTATGTTGTTGAATTTTGGACAATAAATAATTTTTGGCAACAACGGAAGCAGTAATATATAAACTGAAGAGAGAATGAGAACAGGAAACAGCCCTCAGCGGGAGGACTGGGCAATCCTCTCGATCTCTTCCTTCTTACTGTAGGCGAAGCTCTTCGGATCCCTGTTGGCGGCGGCAATGATCTCCTCGGCGAGGGCCTGGGCGTAGGTGGTCTTGTTGCGGTAGCACTTTATGCTTGCACCGAGGGCGATGTTCTTCAAGGCCACGTCAAGCCTCCTGAGCGGGGAAACGTCGACGGCCATGTGGTAGCGGATTCCACCGAAGGCAATGGTGGTGGTGTCCTCCCTCGGGGCGGAGTTCTCGATGGCCCTTATGAGAACCTGAATCGGGTTCTGTTTGGTTCTTCTCTCTATGATCATGAAGGCCTCCTTGACGACCTCGTAGGCCTTCATCTTCTTGCTCATTATCGAGCGGTGTTCCCTTCTCATGAAGTGACCGCCGGCCTTGTAGTGGCTGGCACCGCTCCTCATGACCTTGTTAATCAAACGCTCAACGATGTGAACCTGGGCCTTGCCAAAGGGCTTTTTCGCGTGCCTGCCGTGGCTGTGCGGGAGGATCCTCGGCTCGAGGGCTATGTAAGGCCTGAGCGAGGGGTCGTTGACTGTAACATCCTCAACGCTCCACCTTCCAAAGACCTTGAGCTCCTTCGGGATGAAAAAGCGCTCGGTGAGGGGTTTGGCCATTCGCTTCACCTCCTCGGCTTCTCCTTTCTTCCCTTGACGAGCTCCTTGAGGGAAACCCTGTTGACCTTAACGACCTTGTACCTGATTCCCGGGATGTCACCCATCGAACCGCCTTTGGGACCGCCGATTCCCTCGATGATGACTTCATCGTGCTCGTCGATGTGGTTTATGGCACCGTCACCGGGGGTGAAGGCCGTAACGACCTTACCGTTCTTGATGAGCTGAACCCTAACCGCTTTACGCATGGCCGAGTTCGGCTGCTTTGCCTCGACGGCTATCTTCTCAAGGACGATCCCCCTCGCCTGAGGAGCTCCCTCCAGCGGGTCGCTCCTCTCCTTGAGGCGGAGAACCCTTCTCTTGTACCTTATGTCGCTCCAGCGGAACTTCTTCCTCTTGAGCTTGAGCTTCCTACCGGCAAATTCACCATACGGGGCCTTCTTTCCAGCCATGATCATCACCTCATATTACCACAACATCGCTAATACCGTGGTGTCTCTCCATCAGCTGTTTCACGAGGTTTATGTTCTGGCCGCCCCTTCCGATCGCGCGAGGTTTCTCGCGCGGGCTTATATCGAGGAGGGCGACCTTTTTCCCGTCTCTCTTCTCCGTGATGTGGATCTTTTTAACCTTAACCCCGAGGCTTTTATAAATGTTCCTCAGGAACTCCTCGGGATTCTCCGAGTGCTCGATTAGTTCGATATCCTTGCCGATCATGTTCTGAACGCGCTTGACGTTTGCTCCCTTCTTTCCGAGTGCCAGTCCCATTTCCCCCTTCTTGATGACGAAGATGAGCCTGTTCCTGTTGGCATCTATCAGGCAGTCGAGCACAGTTGCCCCTGTCATGCTCTCGAAGAGTGCTATGTACTTTATCTGGTCCGTGTTCAGCTTGAGCGGCATTACTCCTTACCCCCAGCAAGCGCGAGTATCCTGCTCTCACCGGGGTCTATCACCGCGAGAGCCGAAACGGTGTGGGGCCTTCCGAGGAGCGTTCCAAGCTCGACGCTGGTTCCCTCGAACTCGTAAACCGGGATTCCACTGAGCTTGGCGTAGTAGTAGATGTCCTCCTTGATGTCCGGCCTCGCGTTCTTCGCGACGATAATCATCTTTGCCCCGCCGACCTTGGCGTAGTGGATGCTCTTCTTCGCTCCCATGACCAGCTTTCCGGTATCTTGAACCTTCCTAAGCTCAAAGGCGAAATCAACCATCAACTACACCTCCCTACTCCCTTTGCGGTCTCAGGGGGAGATTCATTGTCAGCTTAACGATTCCCGTACCAACGGGCACGGGCTGGCCGATGAGGACGTTCTCAACGACTCCGTTGAGCGGATCGACTTCTCCCCTCTCGGCGGCCTCGAACAGGTGCTGCGTTGTGATCTCGAAGGCCGCCCTTGCTAAAACGCTCGACTTCTCACCGACTATTCCATGCCTTCCTATCGGCCTTATAACACCGTCGAGCGTCATCATGTCGGCGACGAGCATTATGTGCCTGATATCAACCTCGAGACCCTGCTCGCGCATCGTGTTAACGATTTCCTCGATGATGGCGTTGCGAGCGGCTTCTATGCCAAGGACGTCCGCTATTTCCCAGATGTTGTTCGTTCTCGTTCTCGTTGGATCGACGCCCGGAACTTTCAGCACCTGCTTGAAGTTCGAGCCTTCAGTGTAGATGACGTACTCGTCGCCTTCCTTCCTTATGATGGTCTTTCCGACGCCAGACAGGCCTTTAAGGCGGTGCTTTTTAACCTTTTCGGCGAGCTTTCTGAGGTCTGAGAGCTTCGTTACCTTCTTCGGCCTTACTATGAGTGAGTACCCCTCCGCCTCGAACTCAGCGCTCTTGAACGAACCGGACAGCTTCTTGAGAATCCTCTCCATGTCGAGCCCGCTCTTCTCGAGCCTCTCGGGGTCAATCTCAACGATGAACTCGAAGTTGAGGATGTCTATGCTCATCTCCCTCGCAAGGTTCTCTATCGTGGTCCCCTCGATTCTCCTCGCGACTTCCCTCGCCTTTTCAAGATCATAACGGTGCTCTTCATCGAGGAAGACCGTCATAACCGGGGTGGAGGGGTTCTTCCTCGCGTCGACTATCTCGATGATCCTCGGGAGACCGAGGGTAACGTTGATTTCAGCGACACCTGCGTAGTGGAAGGTGTTGAGGGTCATCTGGGTTGAGGGCTCTCCTATCGACTGGGCCGCAACGGTTCCTATCGGCTCGCCCGGTTCGACGAGAGCCTTCCTGTACTCGTTCACGGCATCTTCTATGATGGCCTCAACCTCGGCCTTCTTGAGCTTGTACTTCTTGTTGTACTCGATGAGCTTGTTGTAGAGCTCTTCTTTGATGTTGTCCGGAAGCTCGGACTTCCAGACAAGGGTTTTAATGGTCTTCGCGGCTACCATGTCAATCACCTCCCGCCCCTCGATTTGAGCAGGTTTCTAACTATTATCCTCTCCACATCGAGCGTCCTGCCCTGCCAGCTCCTCATTGGATCAACGCCGTCCTCCCCATAGCGGAACTGGACGATGATTCCGGTCGGGTCTCTAACCGTTCCGTCGTAGTCCACTTTGAGATCCTGGAGCGCGTTGATCAACCTTCTCTGCATGTAACCGCTCTGTGCAGTCCTGACGGCAGTATCGACGAGTCCCTCTCTACCGCCCATCGCGTGGAAGAAGTACTCCTGTGGAGTCAAGCCACTCTTGTAGGAGTTCACGACGAAGCCCCTTGCCCTCGCTCCCAGATCACCCGGCTTGAAGTGCGTCAGAACCCTTCCACGGTAACCGCGGTAGAGCCTCTTACCACGAATCGACTGCTGGCCGAGCATCGCTGCCATCTGGGTTATGTTGAGTATCTTACCCCTAGCCCCGGTCTTGGCCATTATAACGGCGTGGTTGTTCATACCGAGGTACCTCTCGGCGACCTTACCGGCGTTGTCACGTGCTTCAGCTAAGACGGCCATTATCTTGCTCTCAAGGGTCTCCTCAAGTGTCTTACCGGGGAGTGGCTCAAGCTCGCCGCGCTTGTAGGCCTCGATGAGCTTGTTGACTCTCTCCTCAGCCTCCCGGATGATCTCCTTGATTCTGTCCAAAGCTTCCTGAGGAAGGTCTTCGTCGTCTATGGCCGTCGTGAAGCCCTTGTGGGTTATAACCCATATCGTCAGCTTGGTGACCTGATCGAGGAACTGCCTCGCCCTCTCAACGCCGTACTCCCTCACGATAATATCAAGGAGCTTTCCATCCTCCCTGCCGTAAGCCTTCTTGTCTATCGCACCGCTGAGGAGCTTTCCGTTCTGAATGTAAACGAAGCCATCATAGGCAATCTTTCTTACCTCTTCTGGGTCGGGAACGAGCTTCTCCTCGATGAGCTTTTCAATGGCCTCGCAGCGCTCCGGTTCGTCGCAGAGCTTGTTGCGGTACCAGAGTGTCAGGTCGTCAGGCAGGAGGAGGGAGAATATCGTCTTCCCGCTCCAGAGCTCGACGCCGTTCTCGACCTTATCCGGTTTCGGAAGCTCGTCCACATCAACGCCCGCAAAGGTTAGCATCTGCTCGACCTCTGAGCGGGTGAAGTAAGCTCCTTCACGGGTGAGGAGGTAGCCGCCGGAGATGTGGTCCTGAATTCCAGCGATGAGGGGGCCGCCGTAACGGGGTGAGATGATGTGGTTCTGAACCTCCATGAGGATCTTCGCCTCAGCCTGAGCTTCCTCAGTCTGGGGCACGTGGAGGTTCATCTCGTCACCGTCGAAGTCCGCGTTGTACGGCGGGCACACCGGCAGGTTGAGGCGGAAGGTCTTGTATGGCATTACTCTAACGCGGTGGGCCATTATGCTCATCCTGTGAAGGGACGGCTGTCTGTTGAAGAGGACTATGTCACCGTCCTCAAGGTGTCTCTCAACGGTCCAGCCTATGTCAAGCCTCTCGGCTATTGTCTCGAGGTTGTTCTCCATGAGGCGGATTCTCCTTCCCTCTGGATCAATCACGTAGTTCGCCCCTGGATACTTCTCAGGACCGTTCAAAACGCGCTGTTTGAGCTTTTCAAAGTTAAACTCCGTGACCTTCTCGGGTACGGTAAGTTCCATTGCTATCGCGAGGGGAACGCCGACCTCGTTTATGCTTATCATAGGATCGGGGCTGATGACCGTACGAGCAGAGAAGTTAACGCGCTTACCGCTGAGGTTTCCACGGAAGCGACCTTCTTTACCCTTAAGCCTCTGGGCGAGGGTTTTGAGGGGTCTTCCGCTCTTGTGCTTGGCCGGCGGAATTCCCGAGGTCTCGTTGTTGATGTAAGTCGTCACGTGGTACTGAAGGAGGTCCCAGAGGTCTTCGATGATGAGCTGCGGCGCACCGGCCTCGATGTTGGACTTGAGGCGGTTGTTGATGCGGATTATGTCAACGAGCTTGTGAGTGAGGTCGTCCTCCGCACGAATGCCGCTCTCGAGTGTAATCGATGGCCTCATTGTAACGGGTGGAACCGGGAGAACGGTTAAGATCATCCACTCGGGACGGGACTTCTCGGGGTGGAGTCCGAGGAGAGGAAGGTCTTTGTCAGGGATCCTCTCAAGCCTGTCCCTTATCTCGCTGGGCATCATTCTGTGTTTGTACTCGTTGCCCTCCTCGTCGCGCCTGAGCTCATAGTATATCGTCGGCCTCTCGAACTTGATCGGGAACTGCGGTGCCCCACAGTGCGGGCAGACCATTCTCTCCTTGGCCTTCTTGTGGATCTCCTTGATGAGCCGGTCTTTGTCCTTCTTGCGGTCGCCGATCACCTCGAACTTCTTCATGTACTCCTCTATCTCCTCGTCGGTGAGCTTTATCCTCCCGCACTCGCGGCAGGTACTTTCGAGGACCCGCTGAATAGTCTTGGCAAAACCAACGTGGACAACGGGTCTCGCGAGCTCTATGTGGCCAAAGTGTCCCGGGCACTCCCCGGCTCTGGCTCCACAGGTCTCACACCTGAGACCGGGGTCAATGACACCGAGCCTCTTGTCCATGAGGCCTCCTTCAATAGGGTAACCGTCATCGTCGTAGGTGTCAGGAACTGTGATTTCGGCAGCGCTCATCTTTCTGATTTCCTGGGGTGAGAGTATTCCGAACTCGATACTCCCGATGACCTTTTTCATCGACTGCATGGCTCTCACACCCTATCCTTCAACTTGAGGGAAGGTCTAATCACCATCGCCTTCAGCTCGTCGAGGAGCAGTTTAAACGCGTAGCTCATCTCGACCTTGCTTATCCTCTCCTCCTCACCGCAGACGGGGCAGTAGACCTTGCCACGGCGCTTGTCCTCAAGGGCTATGTGACCGCAGTTTTCACAGACCCATACCTCCGTCTTGTCGCTCTCCTCCAGGAGCCTCTCGATCAAGAGCATCGCAGCGCCATGTCCAACGAGGACGTCACGCTCCATCTCACCGAACCTCAATCCACCCTCTCTCGCCCTTCCCTCGGTCGGCTGCTTGGTGAGAACCTGAACCGGGCCTCTTGAGCGCGCGTGCATCTTGTCGGCAACCATGTGGTGCAGACGCTGGTAGTAGATGACGCCGATGAATATGTCCGCCTCAAGCCTCCTGCCGGTTATACCGTCGTACATGACCTCCCTGCCCGTGTGCTTGAAGCCGAGCTCCTCGAGCTCCTTCCTGAGCTTCTCTTCCGGCTCCCCGATGAAGGCCGTACCGTCAACTCTCCTTCCCTTAAGTGAGGCGACCTTTCCGCCTATGGCCTCTATGAGCTGTCCGACGGTCATACGGCTCGGGATACCGTGAGGATTCACTATGAGATCGGGAACGATGCCATTCTCGGTCCAGGGCATATCCTCCTGTGGAACTATGAGGCCGATAACACCCTTCTGCCCGTGCCTGCTCGCGAACTTGTCACCCAACTCAGGGATGCGCAGGTCTCTAACGGTGACCTTTACGAGTTTCGTACCGTCACCGGTCTCGGTTATTATCACCTTGTCAACTATACCCTTCTCGCTCGGCCTGACGGCAACGCTAGTCTCCCTCCTCTCCTGGAGGGCTATTCCCCCGAGGCCGCTCTGCTCCTCAAGGAACCTCGGTGGTGACGTTCTGCCCACGAGAACGTCCTTTCCTTCAACCTTTGACTCCGGGAAGATTATGCCGTCCTCGTCGAGGTTGCGGTAGTACCGATCGCCAAGGTAGCCCTTGATGGTCGGATCTGGCTTTTCAAAGCGATCCATCTGACCGCCCAGGTATCTCTTCTCTTCCGCCTCGTACGTTCTGAAAAAGGTTGATCTCGCGAGACCGCGCTCGATCGATGCCTTGTTTATTACGATGGCATCCTCCATATTGTAACCGCCATAGCTCAGTACGGCGACGACGAAGTTCTGACCGGCAGGCCTCTCCTCGAAACCAACGGCCTTCATGATGCGCGAGTTGACGAGCGGAACCTGCGGGTAGTGCATGAGGTGACCTCTTGTATCAACGCGAATCCTGAAGTTTGCCCAGCCGAGACCGAGGCTCTGCTTGGCCATACCCGCGCCGTAGGTGTTACGCGGGGCCGCGTTGTGCTCCGGGTAGGGAACGAGCGAAGCGGGAATACCGAGTATTGCGGCAGGCATTAACTCAAGGTGTGTGTGCTCCTCCGTGACCTCCCAGGGCCAGGTTGCCACGTAGGCGTTCTCCTCTTCCTCCGCATCGAGGTACTCGATGACGCCCATCCTTATCAGGTCGCTCCAGGTAAGGGTGCCGTTCTTTATAGCCTCAACGTGCTCGCGGGTGAGCTTTGGCCTGCCGTTCTCCACTATGATGAGGGGCCTCCTAACTCTACCGTCGTCGCTGTTGATGTAGATCTCCCTAACGTCCCCCTCCTCGTAGAGGGCAACGTTGATCACGTCGCTTATCTTCCCCGCCCTTCTATCCGACCTTATAGTCTGAACAAGGGCTTTTCCGTCCTCTATGGTTCCGATGAGAACACCGTTGAGGTAAACACGATAAAGTCCGGGTGAAGGTCTTCTCTCTTCAATTGGAACGACGCCGAGTTTGAGGATGTACTCCTTGACCTCCTCCTCCGGGATCCCAGTGGTTATCTGGGACATCAGGGCGAGGTTCTTAACCAGACCACAGTTTGGACCTTCCGGAGTCTCCGTCGGACATATCCTGCCCCAGTGGGTTCCGTGCAGATCTCTCGCCTCAAAGTGAGGCTGCTCCCTGCTGAGCGGGGAGGTAACGCGTCTTAGGTGGGAGAGGGTCGATATGTAGTTGGTCCTGTCGAGGAGCTGACTCACACCGGTTCTTCCGCCGGGCCAAGAACCAGTTGCGAGGGCGTGCTCGATCCTCTCGCTCAGAACGTCCGGCCTAACGGAGTTCCTCACAAAGCGCTGGATGTTCTCGAAGGTGTAGCGCTCGCCCTTTCTCTGGTAGGTCTTGGTCATCTGGTACTGCATATCCTTGACGAGCTGGCCGAAGGCGACGCGGAAGAGATCCTTGAGCAAGTCTCCAGCGAGCTTGAGCCTCTTGTTGGCGTAGTGGTCCTTGTCGTCCTCACCGCGGAGGCCGAGCGAAAGCTCAAGAACCTTGAGGGCCATCATGCCGAGGTAGTAAGCCTTGGCCTTCCTGTTCTCGGGCTCGACGCCCATGTGCGGGAGGAGGTTGTTGTCTATTATGTGCTCGGCCCTCCTGAGTCTGTACTCTTTGGGCTGACCGGGGAGGGAAAGCCTTCCTATGAAGTCGAGAGCCTCTTCCTGGGTTCTTATGTCACTTGCATCCTCAAGGTTGTTGAATAGAACCTGCTGGATCCTCGGATCCTCGCTTATTGCCTCAACGATCTCCTTATCGCTGAGCAGGCCGAGGGCCCTCATCACGTAGACGAACTTAACCGGCTTGGGAACGTTCGGAATTGAAACGTACAGTATACCATCTTTTCTGCTCTCAACTGTTATCAGGGCCCTGTACCCATGTCTGTATGAAAAGACCTTGGCGACGACCTTTTTCTGCCTCTCATCCTTCTCGACCAGAGTTTTGTTCGGGGCCAGATCTTCGATAGAGACGATAACCCTCTCAGAACCGTTGATTATGAAGTATCCTCCCGGATCCTTCGGATCCTCGCCGAGCTCTATGAGTTCCTCGTCGCTGAGGCCGTAGAGCCTGCAGGCCTTGGACTTCAGCATGAGGGGAAGTTCACCGATGCGGACTTCAACTGGTTCCTGCTCTATGCCGTTTACAACGGGTATCAGCTCAAGGAACAGCGGGGCGGAGTAGGTGAGGTTTCTTATGCGGGCGTCCATTGGATACAGGGGTCTTCTCTGCCCCTGGGCCTCCTGAAAGATGGGCTCTCCGAGGCGTATCTTTCCGAACTTGACCTCAAAGTTGGGGATGTCCGGTTTGACACCACCGAACTCATTTATAACTTCCTGGAGGCCGTGCTCAATGAATGCGTTGTAAGAATCGAGGTGCTGCCTGACGAGACCCTTTTCCTTCCAGTAGGATTCCATAACAATCCAGAGATCGTCGGGAGTGACATCAACAACAGTAACTCCTCTCGCGCTCATGATCCCACCTCAGAATCAGTCTTCCACGACCAGCCGGTAGTATAGGTAAACCCCGGCCGTCGGGCTTTTTCTTTTGATCTCTATAACATCCCCAGGCTTCGCGCCAAGCTCAACGACCGCTGGGTCAGATGCCTTAATCTGCGGAAGCTGGGAGAGTCTAATGCGATACCTTCTGAGGAGCTCTTCCTTTTCCTCCTCGCTGATAACCCTGTGCTCGGGAACCAGCTCGTGCATAAACACACTAAATTCTTTTTTCCCCGCCACCGAGAAATGCCCCCTTACAGTTTTTTACAAGAATGACCGCCACACCCATCGCCTTCCGGTTCACCTATATAAGCTTTTCGTGATTAGACTGCGGGGGGAGGTTTATAGGACTTACGAAAAGTTTAAGAAGCCTTCCCTGTCCTATTGCGGCTTTCAAGGAACAGGGATGTTCAGTGGGCCGAGGGGCAGGAACACGTAAACTTTTTAAACGTGCAAAGAATACTAACACCCGCGCGGTGGTAGTCTAGCCTGGTCTAGGACACCGGCCTCCCAAGCCGGTAACCCGGGTTCAAATCCCGGCCACCGCACCACAATTCTTATACCTCAAAAGACACCGAGGGTTCTCCTCAGCAGGGCCACTTCTCGATCATTCAGGGCATCACCCAAAACTAGGTGGAGCCTCGACCCGTTGAGGAGAGTTATATCGTTCACCTTTGCCAGAAACTTTAGCGTTGGAACGAGACCGGATTCCAGTATGAGGTACTCGATCCCATCCAAGATTACATCGGATTTTCTTGTGGACACATCCTTAGTTACGTAAAATTCCAGCTTGTACAGATCCCTCGGACTTACGGCGTTGAGATGCTCAACAGTCGACAGCCAAAGCAGCCTCAACCTGCTGTCGTTTACACCCAGCTTCCGGACAATTAACTGAGGAGGGTCACGACCTATGAGAAGAACCGGTCTGTTAGAGGACAGTTTGTTTACCACAAGAGTCCTTAACTGGGAAGGATGAACAACTACATCACTTCGCCCCCCGTTGTCTAGAGGTTTCCATCTCAAACCTGAGTGTCTTCGGTACAACAGGGGGCCCATTTTGCCATCACTGGCTCACAGTTTGCAACCAAGATATATAAATGTTGCGAAAATGTATAACAAAATGTATGATCAAATGAACACAATCTGACTAAAACAGAAACTAATAGGTAAATTACATAACGGCTAGTTAACAAAAACTAAACAGAAAAGGTAAGGGGGCAGTAAATCACTCCTTCCTCTCACAGAGTTCGAGAAGCACACCAGTTACGGCCTTCGGATGGACGAAGGCTATCTTGGCCCCGCCAGCACCTATCCTCGGCTCCTCATCTATGAGCCTGTAACCCTTCTCCTTCAGCTCCTTGAGGTGCTCCTCGATGTTCGTAACGCCCAAAGCGATGTGATGTATCCCCTCGCCGCGCTTGGCTATGAACTTTGCTATCGGCGAGTCCTCGGCCGTGGGTTCCAAAAGCTCAATCCTGCTCTCGCCGATGTGGATTATCGCGGTTCTAACCTTCTGGTCAGGCACTTCCTCGATTTCCTCAACCTTGAGGCCGAGGCCCTCCCAGACCTTTATGGCCTCCTCCAGGTTCTTAACGGCTATACCAACGTGGTCTATCTTCTTGAACATAGGATCACCTCCAGAGATCCTCCTTAAGCGTCTCCATCACGATTTGAGAGGCCGAATATGGGTCGAGCTTCCTCTCAACAACCTCCTCGATGAGATCTTTTGCTTCTCCCTTCGCGAGCCTCTCCTCGACTTTTCTCGCTATGGTTGAGGCGATAATCGTCTTCACTTCCTCCCTCGCGCGGAAGGCCCTCCTCTCCCTCAACCTTCCGCTCTCCTCCATGTGCTTCCTGTGCCTCTTTATCGCCTCCCAGAGGGGCCTGACGCCCTTGAGGGTAAAAGCTGTTGTCTCGACTATCGGGGGCTCCCAGCCGATTTGTCTCCACTTGTCCCTCTCGAACTCCAGGGCCATCTTGAGCTCAAGGTAGACCATCTCCGTTCCTTCCCTGTCGGCCTTGTTGATGGCGAATATGTCGGCAACCTCCATTAAACCGGCCTTAATGGCCTGAACCTCATCTCCGAGGCCCGGAACGGTTACGAGAACGACGGTATCTGCTGTTTTGACGATGTCAACCTCAATCTGCCCGACCCCAACGGTCTCGACGAATATCAGGTCGTAGCCTGAAGCGTCCAGAACCTTCACGGCGTCGTTGGTGGCCTTCGCCAGACCGCCGAGGGAACCGCGCGTCGCCATGCTCCTGATGAAGACGCCGGGGTCGGTCGAGTGCCTCTGCATCCTCAGCCTGTCGCCGAGCAGTGCACCTCCTGTGAATGGGGAGGTAGGGTCTATCGCTATGACCCCAACCTTATGCCCCTCGTCCCTGGCGAGTTTGATTAGCTTGTCGAGAAGGGTCGACTTTCCGGAGCCGGGGGGGCCAGTTATGCCGACGACGTAAGCTTTGCCAGTGTGGGGGTAAATCCTCCGTATTATCTCTCTGGCTTTTTCCTCGTCGTTCTCAACGAGGGTTATCAGCCTTGCTATGGCCTTCTTATCACCCGATAGGGCCGACTGGATGAGGGACTCGAGCGTCATTTCCATCACTGGAGAAATTATCCAAGGGGAGAATATAAAGTTAAGCCTTGAAGCGCTTGAGGTTCTCGACGGCCCTGTCAACGAACTCTATCACGGTCTTCAGAGGAGTTCCCGGGCCGAAGACCTCGGCGACGCCCATCTTCTTCAGCTCCTCGGCGTCGTCGGGCGGGATTATCCCACCCGCGAAGATTACGATGTCCTCGTTCGGCTTTATGCCCCTCTCCTCGAGGAGCTTGATAATCTTCGGAATCAGAACCATGTGCGCGCCGGAGAGGATGCTTATCCCAAGGACTGCGGCGTCCTCTTGGATGACCGTCTCGACTATCTGCTCGGGGGTCTGCCTGATTCCCGTGTAGATAACCTCGTATCCTGCCTCCTTCAGGGCCCTCGCGACGACCTTGGCCCCCCTGTCGTGACCGTCAAGACCGGGCTTCGCTATGACGACGCGAACCTTTGAGCGCTCGACCATTGACACCACCGGGTAGGTTTCTCCCTTGTCGTATTTAAAGGTTGTCAAAACTCAAGGTTTAGCTTTACGTTGGATTTTTTGTCCACAAGCTTTTTTAAAGCCCCAGAATAGCCTTGAACATGATTCACGACGCCCACACCCACACGCTCCACTCAGATGGCCTCGGTGAGGTCTTCGAGAACATCGCGGAGGCCGAGCGAAAGGGCCTTTCGCTCGTAGCTATAACAGACCACAGCCACTATCTCCTGCGTGGTAACTTCAACGCCTACCTTAGCGAGATAAGGCGCTGGGGCGAGGATAGTGAGATAACGGTTTTAGCTGGAATCGAGGGCAACATAACCCCCAACGGCGTTGACGTGCCGGACTGGATGGCCAAAAAGCTCGACTTCGTGATAGCAAGCGTTCACGAGTGGGTTGACCGGCCGGAGCAGTACGTTGAGCTCGTCAGGGTTGCACTCCTCGACGAGAACGTCGATGTAATAGGCCATTTCGGGGCAAGCTTTCCCTACATAGGTTATCCTCCTTGGGAGGACCTTTTGGAGCTCATAACGCTCGCCGAGGAAAATGGTAAGGCCTTCGAGATAAGCTCCCGCTACCGCGTTCCGGATCTGGAGTTCGTGAGGGAGTGCATAAGGAGGGGCGTTAAGCTGACCTTCGCCAGCGATGCCCACAGGCCGGAAAAAGTTGGAAACGTCGGCTGGAGCGTGAGCATTTTCAAAAAAGCTGGAGGAAAGCTTGAGGATCTGCTGTTTGAAGAGTTTCTGTAAGCGCTTGGATCTTAAGTGAATTCACATGAGGGCGCCTCAAGATAAACTCCTCTTTCAATTCTCCTAGAGTCTTATTGCAACTCTACGTCGACGTGAACCTCGACAACCACCCGCCCTCGGCCCCCCTTTCAATTCTCCTAGAGTCTTATTGCAACCCGGAACATACATCCAGAGCTACGACGCCTACGTGGCCTTTCAATTCTCCTAGAGTCTTATTGCAACCGGGGACGACTGTAAACGTGAATGACTTGCTAAATATCATTACTTTCAATTCTCCTAGAGTCTTATTGCAACGTGCCCGTCATCGTGGCGGAGGACTTAACCCCTGCTCAAGCGACTTTCAATTCTCCTAGAGTCTTATTGCAACCTTGATCCAGCCGCACATGAGTGTTCTTGACAGGGAGAAACCTTTCAATTCTCCTAGAGTCTTATTGCAACCTGCTCTTCATCAGCGACGTTCTCGACGAGGCCGAACTCTTTCAATTCTCCTAGAGTCTTATTGCAACTTCAGGTGGGTGCAAAACGTTTACCTCGATGCCAAAGCCCTTTCAATTCTCCTAGAGTCTTATTGCAACGTGCTGACGCTGACTGAGGGCTCTGTTGGGGCGTACTTGCTTTCAATTCTCCTAGAGTCTTATTGCAACTAACCGGGGTCACCCTCCACGTAGACGGCGCCTCTTACTTTCAATTCTCCTAGAGTCTTATTGCAACAGGGCCGTCGATTCCGAAGGTTACTCGGGCGAGACGACTTTCAATTCTCCTAGAGTCTTATTGCAACCGGCTACTGGAGCGTTACGAAGACGGTTGACGTCCACTTTCAATTCTCCTAGAGTCTTATTGCAACAGGGCGTGAAATTCGCCCTTTAGCCCAACAAAAGGAGAAGAACGTTTCAATATTTAAGCCTTTCTGAAAATCACCCACAAAAAACCCACTAGAACCCATGAATCAAAGCTTCTGAAAGAGAGATAGGCCAGAACGGAGGGTAATGGACGACCAGAAATCCACGTGCGCTCGGGATGACTGGGATTTCCAAAGCCGTGATCGGTTAGCTAATCCCAAACAACCCCATTACATGGGCTCAACCTCGAAAAAATATGATTTCAGCAGGGTCCAGCCAAATTCACGGATTCAAGGAGCCCCGTCCAGAGTTTCGAAAAAATTCGTTACATCAAACACGACAAATTGTCACATAATGTTACATTCTGGAAAACTTCAAAACCAGTCTCCAGGGTTGTTTCTGGACCACAAACATGAAAGCATGACAAAATAACCTTGAAATTCAAAAAACCGGCCACTTCAGCGTGATAACACCTCAAAGCCGAGCTCCCTGAGCTTCCAGATAATCTCCATCGGGAAGCCGACGACGTTGTAGTAATCCCCTCTAATCCACTCGACGAAGAGGCCCGCTTTTCCCTGAATCCCGTAGGCACCGGCCTTGTCCATCGGCTCTCCCGTCCTTATATAGGCCCAGATTAGCTCATCGTCGAGCTCCCTAAACTTGACTTCGGTCGTGGCGGAGCCAGCTATCTCCTTTCCCTCGTGGATTATGCAGTAACCGGTCGTGACGCGATGAACCCTACCGCTGAGGAGTTTCAGCATCCGGTAGGCTTCCCCTTCGTCACTGGGCTTCCCAAGGACTCTTCCATCGATGCTGACGACTGTGTCGGCCCCGATGACTGTTCCGCCGACGCGCGAGTAAACTTCCCGCGCCTTCAGCCTCGCGAGCTCGACGGCGCACTCCTCGGGAGTTCCCGAACACCTCTCCTCCGCGTTGCTCGGAACAACGTGGAAATCTCTGATAAAGCGCGACAGTATCTCCCTTCTCCTCGGTGAAGCTGACGCCAGAACGAGCATTTCCTCACCCCCAAACGTTAAAAGGAAAGCGCCCAAGTTGGACGGGCGATGACGACAATTTCGCTAGCTGAACGGTGATGAGTACCCTCGCAACCGAGCCTAAGCGAGGCACTCCTCAATGGCTTTGACTATGCACTCGATGTCCCTCTCGAACTCGAGGACCGAACAGCGGTTTCCATCCACCGGCGGGCAGTTCTCCGTTATTTTCCTCAGCTTGACGTGGACGATGCCCTTCTTGCCCTCCTTTTCGAGCGTGTACTTTCGGTAGAGAACGTCGCAGTCCTCGCCCTCAAGTTCCTCAACGCTCGCGTTGAAGCTGGCCTTTATGACCCTGTCAACTCCGTTCACTATCTCCATAGCTATGTCGTAGCTCCTGTCCCCGATTACCATCGGGGGGCAGATGTGCTCCATGTTGTGTTTGTCGAAGCGGTGGAAGCTCTCCGGGATGATGACGACGTCGTACTTCATGGACACCACCTGAAAAAGAATGGGAAGGGGAATTAAAAAGCTTTGGACTCAGGTGCTCGCCCAAATCGGAATTCCTGCATCGATGAGCCTCTTGAGCTCCTTGCCTATCGGCGTGCTCTTGCTCACCTTTACGAGGCCCTTCTTGCTCGGCGTTGCCGTGAAGACGTACTGCTCGCCACCGTAGAACTTGAGCGGTTTTTTCGCGTAGTCGGGCGAGACCCTCAGGACAATCGTTTTCTTCTTCTCCTCGACCTCGACGGGTATCTTCTCCTTGGGCTTCTGCGCTTCCCTCTCGGCGAAGCTCTTGACGTCTATGCTTATGCCTATCCTCTTCTCCAGCTCGGTGATGCGCTTGCCCTTCTTGCCTATGATTGCAGGAATGTCGAACTCGTCTGCGTAAATCACGGCCTTGTGCGGGCTGACTATCTCGACCTCGGTGTAAACATCGGGCAGGAACTTCTTAATCTCCTGCTTGAGCCTCTTCTCGGCGAGCCTGAGGGCAGGGGCCTTCTCCTCCTTCTTGACGGGGACAACGCTTATCTCCTCGCCGTAGGTGTAGATTTCGTACTCAAGCTCTCCAGTCTCAAAGTCGCGAACCTCTATGACGGGCCTCGCGAGGTCCTCCTCCTTCATTCCGCTCGGGACCTTAACGAGGTACTCAATGGTTAGAACCTTCGCAACTCTGCCCGCCTTGATGAAGAGGACCGTGTCGACTATCTGCGGTATCATTCCGAGCTCGACCCTTCCGATAAAGCGCTGGATGGCATCGATAGGCTTCGTCGCGTGAACCACTCCAACCATTCCAACACCAGCCAGGCGAAGGTCGGAGTAAATCTTGAAGTCGCTCGTCTTCCTCATCTCGTCGAATATCGTGTAATCGGGCCTCACGAGGAGGAGTATGTCACCGGTCAGCTCCATCTTACCGTTTAAGGCGGTGTACTGAGTTATCTCCTCGCTCACCTGCAGGTCCCTCGGCTTCTCCATAGTCTTCACTATCTTGCCCATGCTCGCGTACCACTCCGCTAAAGCCTGGGCGAAGGTCGTCTTTCCTTCACCGGGCGCTCCGGCTATGAGTATTCCCTCCGCCTTGTCCTTGAGCCTCTCAAGGAGCTTCTCGCTCAGCTCGTAGTCCTCTATGCTGAGTTTTTTAACCGGCCTGACGGCGGTAATCTCTATCCTATCGGCGAAGGGCGGTTTGGCTATGACGATACGGTAGTTCCTGAGCTGAACGACGGTAGCCCCGGGCTCGTCAAGTTCTATAAAGCTGTCAGGCTCGCGCTTGGCCCTCTCCACTATGTCGTCGGCTATCTCCTCCAGCTCCTCGTCGCTCAGCGGTTCGTCGCGGATTGGAACAAGCCTCCACTCACCGGGCTTCCCCTTCTTGGCGAGCGGCCTTACCCCTGCCTTGAGGTGGACGCTCATCGTCGTTTCATCGAAGAAGTCCTCGAGGCGGTGGCGAACCTCCCTCTTTGCCGTCAGGTAAATCACGTCGATACCCTTCGCTATGGCTATATCCCTCTGCACCTGGTCGCCGGTGATGAGCGTTGCGTTGAGTTGCTTCGCCGTCTCTCTCACGAGGTGGTCTATCTCGCCGGCCTTGGCCCGTCTAATCTGCCAGAGCTCCGGCCTCTCGCCGTAGAACTCGAGGAGTATCTCTCCCCTGTCGGCCATGTCGCGCAGTTTTTTAAGCTCCTCAAGGCCCGTATGTCCTATCGCCTTCCCCTCGTTCGCCTGATGCTCTATCTCGGCTATGACCGCTTCCGGAACGACGACCTTGACCTTCTCGTCGAGGGTTGAGAGGAACTGCGTTAACCTGCCATCAACTATCACGCTCGTGTCAGGAACGAACACTTTCATCTCTCTCACCTGGCCTAACTTGATGGAACGGTTCATAAGGTTTTAGCCTCCCCTAAAGCTTCATAAAGGTTTAGGAATAAGTCCTATGGGTGGGATCATGGGGCATTTGATATCGATAGCGAGCGGTAAGGGAGGAACCGGCAAGACCACGACCACCGCTAACCTCTCCATTGCCCTTGGGAAGCTGGGTAAGAAGGTTCTCGCGATTGACGCCGACCTGACTATGGCCAATCTGAGCCTTGTCATGGGCATAGATGACGCGGAAACAACGATCCATGACGTTCTTGCGGGGGAGGCTTCCATCTCCGACGCAATATATCAGACAAGCTTCGAGAACGTCGATCTGATACCGGCCGCGATAGACTGGGAGCACGTCAAAAAAGCGGACCCCAGGAAGTTGCCAGGAACTATAAAACCCCTCAAAGGATACTACGACTTCTTGATAATCGACTGCCCCGCCGGGCTTCAGATGGATGCGATGAACGCGATGCTGAGCGGCGAGGAGGTTATCCTGATAACGAACCCCGAAATCTCGTGTATAACCGACACAATGAAAGTTGGAATCGTCCTTAAGAAGGCAGGTCTAGCTGTTCTTGGCTTCGTGCTCAACCGCTACGGCAGGAGCGAGAACGACATACCCCCGGAGGCCGCTGAAGAGGTCATGGAGGTTCCACTACTCGTTGTGGTTCCCGAGGATCCGAAGGTCAGGGAGGCAACGCTGGAGGGCGTTCCCGTTGTTGAGTACGATCCCGATTCTGAGGGAGCCAAGGCCTTCATGAAGCTGGCCGAAGAGGTGCTGAAGATAGCCGGCTTCAAGGCGAGGGTTATGTACTGAGGTGATGCCATGATAGTTGCCTTTCTCGGAACTGCAGGAAGCGGAAAAACTACAATGGCCGGCTCCTTCGGAAGGTACCTCGAGGAGCAGGGGCATAGCGTCGCCTACGTGAACCTTGATACAGGGGTAAGAAAGCTCCCCTATGAGCCAGATCTCGACGTGAGGGAGATAGTAACCGTTGAGGAGCTCATGGCCGAGGGATACGGGCCCAACGGCGCTATAGTGGAAAGCTACGACAGGCTCCTCTCGGAGGTCGGCAGGATAGCACGGGAGATACTCAAACTTGACGGGGAAAGGGAGTACACCCTAATAGATACACCCGGCCAGATGGAGAGCTTCCTCTTCCACGAGTTTGGGGTTAAGCTCATGGAGAGCCTCAGCGACCCCCTCCTCGCCTACCTTTTCGATCCCGAGATCCTGAAAAGGCCCCACGACTACTGTTTCGTGAGGTTCTTCGCCCTGATGATAGACCTCCGGCTCGGTACAACGACTGTTCCGGTTCTAAACAAGATCGACCTCCTGAGCGAGGAGGAGCTAAATAGACACAAGAAGTACCTCGAGGACATAGAGTACCTCACGGCAAGGCTTAAATTCGATCCAACGATGCAGGGACTTTTGGCCTACAGGATGTGCTCCTTTTTGCCCGAGGTTTCCCCGCCAGTTAGGGTTGTGTATGCATCAGCCAAGGATGGGAGGGGATTTGATGAGCTGGAGACGCTATCCTACGAGCACTACTGCACCTGTGGAGACCTGACGTGAACGAGCGTTCAAAATCCCTTCCCATCCCTGCAAACTCTCCCAAGTGGGAAGTGCTAAGCCTTTTCTCCTCCCAACCCAACTGATTTGGGTGAGAGAGCGTGTGTCTGATTGCAGGTGGAATTGGAGACGTCAGAGAGAGGCTCATAAAAATGGCCCTGGCTGGAAAACACAGGGGACCGGATGGCTTCGGAGTCTGGACTGACGGAGGGGTGTTGAAATCAGACGATTTCGCGAAGCTGGACGAGATCCCCGAGGGTAGGATAGGCCTCCTCCAGTGCAGGTTAGCCATGACGGGCTCCAAGGAGTTCATCCAGCCGTTTGTAAACGAACTTGCCCTCGTCCACAACGGTGAGATTTACAACCACCTCCAGATCAGGGCGTTCCTCGAGGGGAGGGGAGTTTCCTTCGAGAGTGACGTGGACAGTGAGGTAATCCTCAGGCTCATCGAGTTTCTGAGGGGGAGGGGTCTCAGCCTTCTCCGGGCCGTCAGGGAAGCAATGCGCTGGTTGGAGGGTGACTACGCCGTTGCCTTCTCAGACGACGAGAAGATTTACCTGTTTCGCGATCCCATCGGAATAAGACCCCTGTACTTCTCCCCCAACGGCTTCTTTGCCAGTGAGAAGAAGGTACTGTGGGCGATCGGTGAAGAGGCCGTTCCCATTGAGCCGGGCAACCTTGTGACGATCTCGCGGGGGAGCGTCGAGGTGCGTCGCCTCTTGAGCGTTGAGGATCTGAAGCCCGGGACCTTCGCGGCCGAGAGAGCCCTGAGCTCGCTCGTGAAAACGATCCCCCACTCCGTGAGGCTCAGGTGCGGAAGGAGAACGGGGGTACTTTTTTCCGGAGGTCTCGACAGCTCGCTCATAGCACTCTTGGCTTCTAAGCACTCTGACGTTGTACTTTACACGGCAGGAGCCGAGGGCAGCCAAGATCTTGAGTGGGCCAGAAAGGTGAGCGACATTCTCGGTCTGGAGCTCAGGGAGTACATCTTTACTGAGGAAGAGGTCGAGGAAGCCCTGAAAAGGATCGTCTTCGCCATTGAGGAACCCAATGCCATGAACCTCGCCATTGGGGTTCCCCTCTACTTCGCGACCCTGCTGGCGGGAAGGGACGGGGTTAAGGTGCTCCTGAGCGGTCAGGGCGCGGACGAGCTCTTCGGGGGCTACGCGAAGTACCTCGAAAGGCCCGAGCTCATGGAGGAGGACATCAAAGCGATGGCCGAGAGGAACCTCGCGAGGGATGACAAGATAGCGATGCTCAACGGTGTCGAGGGTCGTTTTCCCTATCTGGCCCTTCCGGTCGTCACGACGGCACTGGGCATTCCTGTTAAACTCAAGATACGCGACGGTCACAGAAAGTTCATCCTGAGGAAGGCCGCTGAGAAGCTGGGACTGCCAGGGGAGGTTGTGGAGAGGGAAAAGAAGGCCGCACAGTACGGCAGCGGCGCCCAGAGGATCATAAAAAGGATTGGGAAGAGGAGGGGGCTCACCCCGAGGGAGCTTGCGGAGACCCTCTTCAGGGAAGTCTTTCACTCCTCCTGACTTATCCCCTCGGCCTCGTGGAGCATTTTAACGAGGGGCTCAAGCTCGGGAATCCCCTGCAGGGTATCGTTCGCTATCTCTATAGCCCTGACCTCGTTGTTTCTGTCGAGGTAGTACTCGGCGTCACAGACAGCAGAGAGAACACGGGTGTCCTTTCTCTGAGCCCCGTAGATCTTGAGGATCGCTATTCTCATGAGGGTGCGGCTCCGAAGGGAGCTCTCAAGGTTCAGGGACTCCTTATATGCCTTAAAGGCTTCCTTCGTTTTGCCCACCGCGAGGAGGGACTGGGCGAGTTCAAGCAACTTTCTTGCGACGTCCCTGTCCCTTCCTGCGCTCTGGAATGAGCCTATGACCTGATACGTAATCCTCACGTTGTTGAGGCCTATGAGCTTGGCCCTGTTTGTATTGCCCGCAAGCAGATACGCGTACTGGGCCTTGAGGAGGTACGTTGTCGTTCCGTCGAGGTTTCCCTCGGAATAAGACAGCTTGCTGGCCTTCTCATAGTTCCTTGCGGCTGTGTCCATCATCTCGATGTAGTGGGCATCGTAGCCAAATATCTCCAGGACGTAACCGGCGAGCCTGTAAAAGGCCTCCGCTGCGCCAGCTGCGTCACCCTCGGCCACTTTCTCCTCGGTTATGCGCCCGTATGCAGTGATGAGCTCATCGGCTATGCGCTTTATCGCTTCCTCATCACCCACTATTTTGTAGTAGCGGAATGCATCTTCATACGCCTTGACAGCAAGCTCTACCTCGCCGTTCTCCATGTAGCTCCTCGCCATGTCCTCGTATATCTCGGCGAAGTACTTGGCGTATTTTCTCAGGTTCTTCTCGTCCCCAACGGTCGCGAAAACAGAGAGCGTTTTGGTACAGTACTCATTAAGCCGTTCCGTGTCGATGTCGAAGCGGCTGAGTTCCCTCTCTATGAGGTCTATGTAAAGGGCCGCGCTCTTTAGGAGGGGAGGCCTGGCCTTGTCGGGCTTCTTCAGCCTGTCGAGAAAGAAGTAGCCGAAGTAATAGTACAGCCTCGCGGCGTCCTCAAGCTTTTTCTCGTCCTCATACTTCTTTGCCGCACGGAGGATCAGCTTAAGGCCCTCCTTGAGCTCACCTTTTCGGAGGTGTTCAAAGCCCAGGTGTTCGAGTTCTTCGGGTGAAGCCATATCAGGAATCAGAGCCAACGTTCTCACCCCGTGATTTGAGGGTCGCACCTATGCAATTCCTTGGAGATTTTTCTATTTAAGTTTATCCGCCCGGATCACCTTGTAGCCGGCGGCCTTCCTGAGACGGTTCATCACCGCCAGACCGAGTCCCCTCTCCTCTATCCCTTCCGCGAGTATCACGTCAACCCCCGCTTTGTCCAGCTCTCTGAGCGCGCGGAAAACGTTTCTGGCGACCTCTTCCATACTTTCCCCAAGATGGAAGAAGGCATCCGCATCGTACTTCTCCGTTGCCATAACACCGACCTTAAGGCCCCTACTCCTGAACTCCTCGACAATCTCCTCCATCTTTCTTCTAACAGCTTCCCTTGGCCCCTCAACAAGTATAACCTGGGCGTTGGGGGAGTAGTGCTTATATTTCATACCCGGGGCCTTCGCAAGGTTCACCTCAATCCCCTTTACCGCAGGATGCACATCAACTCTGCCTATGACCCTTTCAATATCCTCGAGGGGAAGGCCGCCCGGCCTCAGAAGAACTGGAACCTCCCCCGTGAGATCAAGAACCGTTGACTCAACACCTATCGGCGTGGGACCCCCGTCGATTATACACTCAATCCTTCCGTAGAAATCGTCCACGACGTGATCCGCTTCCGTTGGGCTGGGTTTCCCGCTTATGTTGGCTGAAGGAGCCGCTATCGGCCTTCCACTGAGCCTTATGAGTTCAAGCGCTATCGGATGGGCCGGCATCCTCACCGCCACAGTGTCCAAGCCGCCCGTCGTTACCGAGGGAACTTTCTCCCCCTTGGGCAGAACTAGGGTAAGCGGACCGGGCCAAAAACGTTCGGCAAGCCTGAGGGCAACCTCAGGAACTTCCCTCGCAAGCTCAAAGAGCCATTCACTCTCGGCTATGTGGATTATGAGGGGATTATCAGCGGGTCTGCCCTTGGCCTCGAAGATCCTCCTGACCGCCCTCTCATTCAGGGCATCGGCGCCAAGACCGTAAACAGTCTCGGTGGGGAATGCAACGAGCTTTCCCTCTACTATGAGCCTTGCTGCGACCTTCAATCGCTCATCCGGGCCGGCCCTCATGGGGATTACAATGGTCACCAAAGCCTCACCCCTGCGGCTTTATCTCAACTCTCGGCAGGGGAATATGGTAAGGGAGGCGCATCTCCTTGGCGATCACGAAGAGGAGCGGGCTTATCTCGGCGGTGAGGAAGTTTATAACCTCCGCAAACACCTCGGGGGGAACCTTCCTCTCAACCTCCCACGTGTCGAGGATTCTATCCACGTCCTCCCTCCTCTGCGGCAGGTACATAACGGCCCCCTCTATGAGCCCCTCGGCTATCTCGGGCCTGTAGGTTATCTCGTACTTGAAGAGTATTTCAACCCCGTTCATCCTCCCCGTGGGACTTCTAATCTCGCCAAGCCTCATATCCCTGACCTTGGGCGTCAGGTTGACCTCAATCCTGCCCCCAATCGGTGGTACTCCCTTCTTTTCGAACTCTATCTTTGTCAGATTGATCCCTATTACCGGCATCTTCTCCACCAAAGCTCGCTCTTGACGATCCCCTTAAAAAGGTGAGCGGTGAAGTGGATGCGATGCCGAGGGAAAAGGTAGTGAAGATATGGGACGAGCGCGAGGTAATCTACACTCCCAAGAGGTGGCGCTACCTCTGGGAGAAAAGGGAGAAGGCGCTTAAGATTATGGAGCGTTTAGCCCAGTTCGACCCCCTGCTCTACGGGAGCGTTGCGAGGGGAGACGTGAGAAGGGACAGCGACATAGACATATTCATCCCGATTAAGGTTCCGAGCTATCTCATCGAGCTTGCCCTTGAGGGCCTCGTGAGGAGAAGGAAGATAGTCATGGCAACTCCCTGGCACCTGATAAAGGGCGTGATTGAGATTGACGAAGAAACGACCGTGACGTTTCCCCTCATCGAGCCGACCGACAGGGAGCTGGACTTCTACCGCTGGGGAGGGGCCGTTGATTTATGGGGCGTCAAAACCAAGGAGCGCGTTCCGGGCGTCAATAAGAAGCTGATTCTGATAATTCCCACCGAGAGGGGCCACATCGAGCGCGAGGTGGTTGGAAGGGAGAGCGAGGTCGCCAGAATCCTCGGCGTGAGCGTTGAGGTCGTTACCGAGCGCGTCCACGTCCTCACGAGGAGGGACGCGATTGGGAGGACTGGCATTTACCTCAACGAAGAGGTTCCAGACTGGATGACCTTCGAGGAGGCCCTGAAAATCATCGCCGACCGCGACCCGAACGTCAGGAGGAAGGTGCGGGAGCGGGGAGGGGTTTAGCAACCCTTATATTTCTCATCGAGAAACCAAGAGCTTGAAAAGAGGCGGGAGATCCTGAAAAAGACCGCAGGGATTCTGAAAACTGAAAAGCCAGCCAAGGAGCTCAAGGTGGAGCCGTATGAAGAGTTTTATAGGGTTTTCGAGTTAATTAACAGAGAAGACACCTGGGAATAGCCAGGTAATAGTCGCGGACTACATACAGTACAACCCCTTATAAACCCTTGTACTACACACAGTCCAAGAAGCGTGGATTATAAGCAAAAGGGGCAAAAGGGAGAAAGGAGCTCAGTCCTGACAGCACTTCTCCTTCATGCTCGCGGGCAGGATCTCCTTGAAGCCCGTGTACTTCCAGAGGGCCTTCGGGAGCTTTACAACGCCCTCCTCCGTCTGGTGGTTCTCGAGTATCGCTACAATGGCCCTCGACGTCGCGATAGCAGTTGAGTTGAGCGTGTGGACGAACTTCGGTTTCTCATGGGTCTTGTCGCGGAAGCGGATGTTTAAGCGCCTCGCCTGCCAGTCGGTACAGTTGCTGGCGGAGACGACCTCCCTGAACTTGCCCTGGCCTGCCATCCAGGCCTCTATGTCGTACTTCTTTGCGGCTACGTAGCCCAAGTCGCCGGTGCAGATGTTGACGACGCGGTAGGGGATCTCAAGCTCCTGGAAGAGCTCCTCGGCGTTCGCTATGATCTTCTCGTGCCACTCCCAGCTCTCTTCAGGCCTCGAATAGACGAACTGCTCTACCTTGTGGAACTGGTGAACGCGGAATATTCCCTTCGTATCTTTTCCAGCCGTTCCGGCCTCTTTCCTGAAGCATGGACTAACGCCGACGTAGAGGAGGGGCAAATCTTTCCCGTCGAGGATTTCGTTGGCGTGCATTCCGGCGAGCGGGTGCTCTGCCGTCGGAATCAGGTAGAGGTCCTCACCTTCGACCTTGTATATGACGTCCTCGAAGTCTTCAAAGGTGGTAGCGCCTTCCTCGACGAAGCGGCGCACCATGTAGGGTGGGATCACCGGCGTGAAGCCCTTCTCGATGAGCCTGTCTAGGGCGAAGCGAATTAAAGCTAAATCCAGTATGACCAGTTCGTTGAGGAGGTAATAGAAGCGCGAACCGCTGACCTTCGCGGCCCTCTCAAGGTCGGCACCGCGTAAAAGCTCGAGCATGTCAACGTGAAGCCTCGGCCTCCAGCTCAAAACCTCGTAGTCCATCTTCCCGAGGCTCTGCTCCTTAAAGCTTTCGAGGAAGCCCTCCCAGACCTTGGCCTTGCCCCAGAACCTTATTGGAACGTTCTCGGTGTCGTCCTTGCCGACCGGAACGCTCTCGTGGGTGATGTTGGGCAGGCGCCAGAGGTAGTAGTCGATTTTCTTCTTCAGGGCCTCAACTTCTTTCTCAAGCTCCTCAATCTGCTTCACTATCTCGTTGCTCCTCGCGAGGAGGTCCTCTATCGGCTCTCCGGCCTTCTTGCGCTTGCCTATCTGTACTGCCAGCTGGTTGCGCTCCTTCCTGAGCTGGTTGATTTTCTTCAGGTTCTCGCGCCACTTCCTGTCGAGTTCGAGGATCTCATCAATCCACTTGACCTTCTCGGTTTCGCCCCTCTTGATGAGGTCTTTCTTAACGAGCTCGGGCTTTTCGCGGATGAGCTTTATGTCGAGCATAGTCAACACCTTTTGGGAAGAGGGAGGGGAATTTAAAAAAGGTTTTGATGGATCGCTTGAAAAAACGACGAAGTCAGCCGAAGAACGTAACCTCTACCTCCTCCCCTGCCTCCAGTATCTCCACGTTCTCGGGCACTTCAATAAAACCATCCGCATCAACGAAGCTCGTGACGGCACCGCTTCCCTTGAGTATCGGGACTGCCTTATCACCCTCTATTCTAACCGGGAGGAACTGCCTCCTGCCCTTCACCGAGAAGACCTTGTGGGCGAGCCTCTTTTTGACTCTTCTGACCTCGTTCTCCCTTCCAATGAGTTTCCTTAGGAGAGGGGCCACGAGGAGGGTAAAGTTCGTCAGACAGCTCGTTGGATAGCCCGGGAGGCCGAAGACAGGTTTTCCGTCGATCTCACCTATTATAGTGGGTTTTCCGGGCTGGATCGCTATGCCGTGCACGTAGACCCGGCCAAGCCTTTCTATCGTGGAGCTTGTCAGATCCCTCATTCCCCCGCTCGCGCCGCCGCTGAGAACGACGATATCACAGCTCGCGACCCCGTCGAGTATCATCTCCGCGAGGGTCTTGGGGTCGTCTCCGGAAACGCCGAGGAAGCAGGCTTCACCGCCGAGTTCCCTTACGGCATCGGTTATTGCCCTGCCGTTGATATCGTAGATCTGACCCGGTCTGAGTTCGTTTCCGGGAAGGGTTACCTCGTTTCCAGTGCTTATCACCGCAACCTTGGGCTTTCTGAAAACAGGGACTTCCTCCAGACCAACCGCCGAGAGCAGGGCGGTCTCCTTGAAGCCCAGCTTGGTGCCCCGTTTCAGAAGCAGTTTCCCGGAGGGGATGTCAGTGCCCCGTTTCATGACACCCAGCCCGGGGTAGGCGGGCTTGTAGATGAGAACCTCGTCTCCAACGCGATCGACGTCCTCGAACTGTATCACGGCATCGGCCCCCTCGGGCAGGGGAGCCCCGGTAGATATGTATGCCGCAAGGCCCTTCTCGATCCTGAACCCCGGGTTCTCACCGGCGTGAACCTCACCGACGACCCTTAGTTTCACCGGTTCGCTTTCGCTCGCCATGAACGTGTCTTCAGCCCTAACCGCGTACCCGTCGACGGTGGCGCGATCGAAGGGCGGGACGTCTATGGGGGAGAGAACGTCCTTTGCAAGAACCCTCCCAAGGGCATCACTGAGGGGAACCGTTTCCACTTTCGGTTCAAGCCGGAAGGAATTGATAACTTTCAAAGCCTCCTCCAGTGAAACGACTTTAAGGAACGCCATGCCACCACCGGAGAGAATTGGAGAAGGCGTATAAATGGGTTTTGTTAAACGGGAACGTTAAAACTGGCGGACCGGCGGGGCTTCGAACCCCGGACCTGCGGCTTAGGAGGCCGCCGCCCTATCCTGGCTAGGCTACCGGTCCAGTACCCGCTATCTCCTTTAGCGGTGGGTATTTAAAGTTTACGGTGCACTAAGCAGGGGGATGGGTATGGACGAGCTTGATCTCAGGATACTTCAACTCCTCCAGAAGAACGCCAGACTCTCCTATCGAGAGATAGCGAGGGAACTAAACGTCGCCGTCGGGACTGTTTACAACAGAATAAAGAAGATGGAGGAAAACGGGGTCATTAGGGGCTTCTGCGTCGCCATTGACTACGAGAAAGTTGGTTTCGGGCTGACGGCGGTGATAGGCATAAAGGCCAAGGGGCGGGAGATAATGAGGATAGAGCGTGAAATCGCGAAAAACCCGAGGGTTATGCAGGTCTACGACGTGACAGGGGAGTACGACATAATAGCCATAGCAAAGTTCCGGGACAGGGCGGATATGAACAGGTTCGTAAAATGGTTGCTCTCCCTTGAGGGAGTTGAAAAAACGAACACCAGCGTCGTTATGGACATTGCCAAGGAAGACTTCACCATAAGCCTTGAGGCTCTATCTGAGAAGTAAGACCGAATCAACGGCCTCAATGAACCTTTTGGCAAAGTCCTCAAAGGTCTCTGCCGGAAGGACGGTCTCAACGCCGTTGACCTTTCCTTTGAAGATGTACTTTCTCGCCTTTATCTCTTCTATGGCCTTGAAGTCCGGGTTTTCATCTATCGCGGCGTTTAGAACGACCGCGAACTCGTCCTCTGAGACTGGTAGAATTACGCCCTCTATCGTCACGGACTTTCCGCACTCCTCCTCGGAACAATTAAATTTAAAGGGCCGGCCGGGTTCGGCCTCAACCGGTATGCTTAGGCCCTCAACGTTGTACAGCATAAACTTCATAGTCTTACCTCTCAAGGGTTATGACGCTCTCGACGGGTATGCCGTGCTCCTCGCCAAACCTCTTCGCTGTTTCACCAACACTGACCAGAAAGACCATGCCCACCGGCTTTGCACCCGCCTGAAGGGCGAGCTCAAGCAGTGCCCGTTGGGTCTCCCCACTCCTCACCACGTCGTCCACGATGAGAACCCTGTCCCCTTTGCTAAGGGCCCATGAGGGCAGGTAAAGTGTCGTAACGCTTCCAGAGGCACTTGGGACGTAGCTAACCTCGTAGAACTTCTCAACTCCAACTTCCTTCTTCTTCTTGGCGTAGACAACGTCAACCCCAAGCTGCCTGCCGATGTGGACGGCAAAGGGTATGCCATCGGTCGCCGCCGTCAGTATCTTGTCGGGGTTCAGCTCCGAGAGCCTGCCGGCAAGCTCCTCAGAGAGAAGGGTCATGAGCGATGTGTCACTCAAAACCGCCATAGTGTCAAAGAAGCCCCTGCTGTCAAACTTGAGCCTCTTCCTGACCTCCGCCCTGAGATCAATGTAGGGACTTAGGAGCTCGATGAGGGCCTTCGTTCGCTCGGTGCTCGGGAGCACCTTTCCGCGAACGTACCTGTTCAGCACCGTTATCGGCAGTCCCGTTATCTTTGAGAGCTCCTCGTATGTGTAGCTCTTCTTGAGGAGCCTGAGCATGTTAACGAGCCTGATCTTTTCCTGCACTGACTTCAACTGTGTCATGCACTCACCCCCGGTGCCCACTGATTAACAAAAAAATGTATAAATAGGTTTCGGTTGCTCATCTCTCTCCGAGCTTTCGCCGGTACTCCTCAAAGAGCCACCCGTACTCGCGAAGGAGAAAACTGCTATCGACGAGTTCGCCATCGGGATGGTTTATTCCAGGGCAGAAGGAGTCCTCTTTAATGTAAACCTCCATCTTGCTTCCGTGTTTAACGAAGACAAAGGGGTACAGCCTGCACGCCATTGGCCTCTTAGGGTATATCCTGCACCTCTTCGTCTCTGGATCGAGAAAAACGCAACCATCATCGAAGGGTCGCTTTTTGAGAGCATAACCGAGGAACCTGTCGCCACGATAGAACATCTTCTCATAGTCCACGAATTCCCATGCACTGTATCCGAGCTCCTCGATCGCCTCAATGTCCTCGTCGCGCAGCGGGATTTCAAGCTCATAGCAGCAGCGTCCGCAGTCTTCAACGCATTTGAACTTTACGGGTGTGACCACCTCGACCTTCAAAGTTAAAAGATCGACTATGGCCACCAGCGTTCTCTTAGGTTCGGTGGCCACTCTCTCACCTCAGCCCTCCTTTAGGCCGTAGGTGCTGGCTATAAGCGTCTCAGTTAGCTCTATCTCCCTGATCCTCCTCAGGACTTCATCGTGAAATCTGTCAAGATCCTCTATCGTGTCGACCTCAACCCTTAGGATCAGGTCGTACTCACCGTAGACCCTGTATATCTCCTTGACGTTGGGGTGCTTCTTCAGCTTCTCGTAGACCTTTTCCTCAGTACCGGGCCTGGCAACCACGAGAATTATTGCCTCAATCTTCTTCATATCCCCAGCCCTCCAAAGTTGAACTTCTTGGCCATCTTTGCCAATTTTCTTTTGTCTAAGTTCTTAAACATTTTTCGCATCTGGTTGTACTGGGCCAAAAGCTCCCTGACCTCGCGCGTTGATGTTCCAGAACCCCTGGCTATCCTCTTTATCCTGGAGTAGTTTATTATGTCCGGGTTCTCCAGCTCCTCTTCCGTCATGGAGTCCATTATAATGCGGTATCGCCTGAGCTTTTCTTCGCCTACTCTTACGGCCTCGTCCGGAAGGGAGTAGCCGAGGCCGGGTATCATTTGGAGTATCTGCTTGAGCGGGCCCATTTTCTGCATTGCCTCAAGCTGGGCGTACATGTCCTTGAGGTTGAACTTACCCCTCAAGAACTTCTCAACGTCCTCCTCCTTGAACTCCTGCTCCTTCTGCAGCTCTTCGATCTTCTCGAGCAGACCCTGAATGTCACCCAGACCCAGCAACCTTGAAACGAACCTCTTCGGATCGAAGGGCTCGAGATCGTCTATTTTCTCACCAACACCTATGAACTTTATTGGTGCCCCAGTCGCCGCCACAGCCGAGAGCGCCCCACCGCCTTTGGCAGAACCATCAAGCTTCGTGACGATTATCGAGCCTATCGGTGTGGCCTCCTTAAAGGCGAGGGCCTGATGATAGGCCTGCTGGCCTATAGTTCCATCAATGACGAGGATGACCTCGTGAGGTTTTATGGCCTCGCTTATCTGCTTCATCTCCTCTATAAGGCCTGACTCCTCCTTGTGCCTCCCCGCTGTATCGACGATTATAACGTCCACTCCCTTATCCTTGAAGTACTCAACGCCCTCCCTTGCAAGTTTTATGGCGTCTTTTTCGCCGGGATCGCCGAAGACCTCTATGTTGTAGGGCTCAACAAGCTGCTTGAGCTGGTAGTACGCACCGGGACGCCAGGTGTCAGTGCACACGAGGCCCACCTTGTAGCCCCTCTTCTGAAGGTGCCTGGCGAGTTTGGCTATCGTCGTCGTCTTACCAGATCCCTGAATCCCAACGGTGAGCAATATCGTTGGCTTCTCCCGTATCTCAAGGGGAACCGCTTCCTTTCCCAGGAGCTTCGTCAGCTCTTCATAAACTATCTTAATGACGTGCTCCCTTGGACTAACACCCGCCGGGGGTTTCTCGTTGAGGGCCCTTTCCTGTATCCTTTTCGTCAGTTGCAGAACAAGCCTTACGTTAACGTCGGACTGAATGAGGGCCCTCTGGATGTCTCTAACTACCTCTCTGATGAGCGCCTCATCAACTGTACTCGATCTCGCCAGCTTTCTCAGGGCACTGTTTAGAGCCTTGCCGAGCTTTTCAAGTGCCATCTTCACCCCTCCTGAATCAAAGACACCCGGGAGTTAATAACCCTTGTGCCCATCCCGGCGACTTTATAACGTCGATTGTCGAAATCATGTTTAACGATCGTCTTTCCGAAATCTTTTTATACTTTGAGGTTGTATATAATACCGGTGATGCGCTATGGCAACCGTGATAAGAAGGAACCCTGCCCTCTTCCTAAGAGAGCTAAAGGAGTACTACGACGACGTCTGGAAAATGCCCGGAAGCGAGTACCTCAAGGACCCGGACTTCCTTGTCGTGGACCAGAAAACCGGCAAAAAAGCCAAGGTCAGCTTCGTGGTTCTCGAAGATGGCGAAACCGTCAGCGTCGTGTACGACGAAATGAGTTAAACTTTCGTTGTTTGAGCCCTTTCCAATAAGCCCATTTGAATTCGCAAGGATTAAATATCAGAACACTCTTTTATAGTATTGGTGGGTTTTATGCAAAAAAAGACACAAACGGGGATTGGTGAGGAAGTTCTGAGGATAGCCGAAACGATCCCCGATCCATACGTTAGGACAATTACACTCGCCAGACTCGGTTATCTCCTGAGTAAAAGCGAACCCCAGACGTCCGTGAAGGCGTTTAAGCTTGCCGTTTCTTCCCTCGACTACATCGAGGATCCAGTGCTCATACTCAGGGCGATGGTCTCTACCTCAAGATACCTTCGAATGGCGGGGGTAAAGGAACTATCGGAGGGCATGCTGCACAGAGCCTACGAAGGGGCCCTCCTGCTCAGGGGCAGGGTCAAGGATTCCCTGCTTGTGGAGATAATACGGGAGTCCCTACGAGCGGGAAAGAAAAGGGACGCCATACTCTACGCCACTGACATTGAGGATGAAAAGCTGAGGAACAGATTGCTCCTCGAGATTGTGAAGAACCTCGTTCAAGAAGGGGATCTCCAGATAGCTAGAAAGGTTCTAAACGTCTTCACCGGTGAACCCGAAAGGTCTCAGGCTATCGTTGAGATAATAAGGGGCCACCTGACCAGGGAAGAATTCGCGAGCGTGCTCTCACTGCTCCCGACAATAGAGAACGAGTACTGGCTTGAAACGGCTCTCGAAGAAACTGCAAAGAGCCTGAGAGGTTCTGGAGTGCCAAAGGCAACATACGAAAAATTTGTGGAGGCCGCCAAAGAGCTCTCGGAGAGACTGGGGAAGGACCTCTTGAGAGCTTTTCTGACGGGTCTCGTGGAGGGAGGCGATGTATTGGGGGCTGCGGAGATACTGAACTCCGTAACACGCAACAGGGAGAGCATAGCGTCTTATCTCTCGAGATTACTTATCGGCAGACCGAAAGATCTGGAGTCTTTTGTGAAATCCCTACGACTAAGCCCTGAGGAATTCGATGGGGTTGCCAAGGCCACCCTCGATGCTCTGCTCGAGAAAAACCCCTCTCCAGAGTACAGGGGTGTCGTGGAGTTCCTAGGGAGAAACACCGAGAATGAGAGGGTTCTGGTTAAGGTCGCGACGTACTTGGCAAAGATAGGGAACTTCGAGACTGCAGAAGAATTCGGGAGGATGATAGACGATCCTTACCTGAGATCTCTCGCCTTTGGGGCAATAGCTCTTGAAAAGCTCAGGAGAGAAGACATTGACGGGGCAATAGACGCCGTTAAAAACGTTCCCGACGCCGAATGGGGGTCCTGGCTGATGGGTGAGATACTCGTTAAAATCGTGGAGGGATCCCTTGGAGAATACCCAGAGCGAGAGCTGGAGAGGAAAGCCGAGCTTCACCGGAGAAGCATAGAAGGATCCTAGGAAGGGTCTAAAGTTTTAAACCCCCACGCCGTTCTATTTTCTACAGCTATTCAGGGGGAGTGAGATATGGTCAGGATAGCCATCATTGGAGGCTCCGGTGTCTACGACCCGAAACTGCTTGAGAACGTTAGGGAAGAAATCGTTGAGACACCCTACGGAACGGTCCGGGTTAAGATAGGAACCTACAGAGGAGAGGAGATAGCCTTCCTGCCAAGACACGGAGAAAAACACAGCGTTCCACCTCACAAGATAAACTACCACGCCAACATCTGGGCGCTTCACGAGCTCGGCGTCGAGAGGATTTTGGCAACTTCAGCCGTTGGCTCTCTCAACCTCGACATGAAGCCCGGCGACTTCGTCGTCCTCGACCAGCTCATGGACTTCACGAAGACGAGGCATTACACTTTTTATGACGGCGAGGACAGCCCTCACGACAGGAAGTTCGTCGCCCACGTGGACTTCACCGACCCCTACTGCCCGGAGCTCAGGAAGGCCCTCATTACGGCCGCCAAGGAGCTCGGCTTCACCTACCACCCAACGGGAACCTACTCCTGCATGGAGGGACCGCGCTTCGAGACGAGGGCCGAGATAAGGGCGCTCAAGATACTCGGCGCAGACGTCGTTGGTATGACTCAGTGCCCCGAGGCGGTTCTCGCGAGGGAGCTTGAGATGTGCTACGCGAGCGTTGCCATAGTTACCAACTACGCCGCTGGGATAAGCAGGGAAAAGCTTACCCACACCGAGGTCGTCGAGCTCATGGCAAAGAAAGGTGAGGAGATAAAGCTCCTCCTAATGAAGGCCGTCGAGCACATTCCGAAGGAGCGCCGCTGTCCGTGCAAGGATGCCCTCAAGGGCGCTACTGGTGAGTGATGTCTTTTTTTCTCAATTTCTTCCAAAAGCACCTCCGAAGGAATCATGAATTTTAGCCAAGATTCTCAAACGGCTTTAATGGGAGGCGGTGAAATGCCAGTTCGAAGGGCTCCCAGACGTCCTTTTTGGCCATTTACAACTTTGTATTGGCCCCTTCAGGAGGAAACCTTGAACAATGAGCACGTGAACGAGAAACCTGCTTTAGAACTCACAGTTCTCAGAAAAGTGCTCCTTTCTACCAGCACTCATAAGGCCAAAGTTTGTGGTGCGGTGGCCGGGATTTGAACCCGGGCCAGCGGCGTGGCAGGCCGCTGTCCTAGCCAGGCTAGACTACCACCGCACAGGCCCGTTAATACTCAATCTTGGCGGCTTTATAAATCTTTCGGTAAAGTTTTTTCAGTGCTAAGGACCTATTTACCCCGGTGGAACCCGTGAAGAGGGCCCAGAGCTCCTTAGAATATCTGCTGATAGCGGTTGTTGCACTTATCGTTATCGCGGTTGCCGTTAAATACACCCTGCCGGCATCCAAGGGAACTCCCATAACAGGGATCGCGTATATAGATCCCGAGCTTTCTCCTGAAAAGCCCGGCTATACGCACCCAGTAACGTGGATTGTGTACAGATACCCTGAGGGGTGCAAAGCCACAAAAAACTGCGACTTCTATGTCTCTGTAAACTTACATTATTATCCAGATAGCAACAAATACAGAGTATATGTCTATGCCAACGGAGACGGAGACAAAATACGGGAGGTTCACGTTCGGCTGTGCAACGGAAAATCCGCCACTTGGCACTTTCCGGAGGACAAAGGTAAGATAAAAATTAAGGGAGCCCAACTAACGGAGGAGGATTTTCCGTGCGAACTCTACGTGATGGCCTACATGAGGTGAGGATTAAATTTATAAAGCGTTTCCGAGAAGGGTTAGCGGGCAAGTGCCCCGGTGGCCTAGTCTGGATAGGGCGCGAGGCTGCGGACCTCGAGGTCCGGGGTTCAAATCCCCGCCGGGGCGCCATCGAAACTTTGCCTTCGCAAAGTTTCATCAAAGTTGGTAGCTTTTTCTGAAAGGCTAAATTTTGAGTGAATTTTTCTCATTGACTTGTCATTTTGAGTGTGAGAACTTCTCCAATTGCTCCTTTTTGCAGAGGTTTACTTTTAGAATCGACGCCTGAAGGGCGTCAAGAGAGAGTAAACTCCCCTAAGAGTGCCATTTGAGTGTGTTCTCATTTAGAAACCACGAGGTTATAAGTAAAATCTATTTCCTTTGAGCCTTTTGGCTAGAGCTACGAGCTTTTGGTGAAGCTTTTTCCAAAAGCTTCCTTCGCAAGTGCTGGCGGGAGATGATGTGCCTTTCTTGGGCGTATCCTTGTTTCAAGTAGGTTTCCTCTCGATTTGCTCCTTTAATCATTGTTTCACTCAAAAGCGCCCTTTGGGCGCCAAAAATGAGTTGAAACTACTCAGAAGAACTTCATTTAGCGGTTAAACCATTTCAAAGTTGAACTTGGTTAATACACAACTGACTTTTTGCCCGTTTGTGAGAAATGGCATTTTCGCAGCCTTTCCCAAAGGCTGTTACAAAGCTTGCTCGCCTGTGCGACGTTGAGCTTTGCTCGACGCTAGGGACGATGCCCCATCCGAATTCATCAAAAACAAAGGAGGTGATAGAGACGATAGAGGACGCTTCCACACTCCGAAACGTTTAAATACCTTGGGGCTTTTAGTTTCTTTAGGTAAGAAAAAATGGAGGTGATAACATGGTGTACGTGGCGGTTCTGGCAAACATAAACGGAAACCTTCCCGCTCTGGCGAAGGCCCTCGAGAAGATTGAGGCCCTCAAGGAAGAAGGCTATGAGATTGAAAAGTACTACGTCCTTGGAAACATCATCGGCCTCTTCCCGTATCCGGGTGAAGTTCTCGACACGCTCGACGATCTTATCAGGCATAACGTCGTCAAGGTCATTCGCGGCGAGTTCGACCAGGTCATAGCGGCAAGCGACCCGCACGCTGAGGGACCGGACTACATTGACAGGCTCAACTACCCGGACTACATCAAGAAGGCCCTCAAGTACACGTGGGAGAAGCTCGGTCACGAGGGCAGGGAGTTCATCAGGGACCTGCCGATTTACCTCGTGGACAAGATAGGCAAGAACGACATCTTCGGCGTCTACGGAAGCCCGCTCAACCCCTTTGAGGGGCAGGTTCTTCCGGACCAGCCGACCAGCTACTACGAAGCGATAATGAGGCCCGTCAAGGACTACGAGATACTCTTCGTTGCATCGCCGAAGTACCCGGTCAACGCAATGACGAGGTACGGAAGGGTCATCTGCCCGGGGAGCATAGGCTATCCGCCGGGCAAGAACCACAAGGCAACCTTCGCGCTGGTTGACGTTGACACGCTCCACGCCAAGTTCATCGAGGTTGACTATGAAAACGAGAAGAAACTTATCGAGGAAAAAATCAAGAAAGAAGGTCTGCCAGAGGAGCTAATTAAAATCCTCTACAGGGGAAAGGTTTGATTTCCCCTTCATCCCTTCTGAAATCCCAGGTAGAACCCGGCGACAAAGGCCCCGGTTCCTGGAAGGAGCCCGAGAGCCTTCTGCCCGAGACTAACCACCTGTGACGTGACGCTTCCGGTCAAGTTGAAGAGTTTCTCCGTGTTTATCGTTATAACACCCTTCTGCTGAAGCCAGAACAGGCTCAGGATGTAGGCCCCGATGATAGTCATTACGATCTTCATGAACTTTTTGAGGGCGTATCCAGTTATGAAGCCCGTTATCCCCCCAACCCCCAAGTCGCCGATCATTCCGTTTATGTCGAACTGCATGCTCACCACCACCCAAAAGTAGGGAATCGGGATTAAAATAGTTTTCTGGCCCAAAACTTTAAATTATATCGGTTTGAAATATTTATCAAAGATGAACTAACTGGGTGAGATCATGGCCAGCCCAATGGAAAGGCTACAGGATAAGGTCACCAAGGAAGTCCTCTGGCTCTACATACTCAAGCTTCTTAAGGAGAGACCAATGTACGCGTACGAGTTAAAACAGGAGATAAAAAAGGCCTTTGGATTTGAACCCGCCACCGTGAGTTCGTACGTTGTTCTGTACAAACTCGAAAAGGATGGCTACGTAAAGGCGAAATGGCAGGAAGGATTGAGTGGCAAACCCTCAAGGAAATATTACGAGCTAACACCCCAGGGTGAAAAGCTTCTCGAAGAGGGATTGGCTTTCCTTGAAGAGACCCTCTCAAAGCTCAAGGGAAACCCAAAGAAAGGGTAAACCGGGACAAAAAACTTTAAAACGGAGCGTCAGCGTCCGCCACCGCGTGGCTCCCTTGCTTTCGGCCTAAGACCCTTGTATCCGCACTTTCTGCACTTCTTGGCGCCCCAAGGGTTGGTGGCGCCGCAACGCATACAGATAAGCTTCCTAAAGATTCTTGCCTCAGCCTCTGGGAATCTCGCCATCTCGACCACCTCAATGATCCTGAACCGAACTTTTCATCCAGCACGGAATTTTTAAACCTTTGGTGCGGGGGACGGGATTTGAACCCGCGAAGCCCTACGGCACCGGATCTTAAGTCCGGCCCCTTTGGCCAGGCTCGGGCACCCCCGCGCGAGGGGGAATAAAGGGAGGAGGGTTAAAAACCTTCCCCTCAGGTTCTGATAATCCTCATCTCGAAGTCCTCAACGGGAACCTTGAAGTCCTCCCTGCTCTCTATTTCCTTCCGGTTGTAGAGTATCTCCCTGGCAAGGATCCAGTAGATAAGCGCGAGAGCTTTTCTGCCCTTGTTGTTCGTCGGAATTGCAAGATCCACGTAGCTGAGGAAATTCTCGGTATCAACCAGGGCAACTATTGGTATGCCAACTTCAATTGCTTCCTTCATTGCCTGGTGGTCAGCCCTTGGATCCGTGACTATTATAACGTCCGGCTCAAAGAAGTTCTTGACCTGAGGGTTGGTCATGGTTCCCGGAAGGAAGCGGCCTGGAATAGTCCTGGCTCCGGTAACCTCACCAAACTTCTTGACGGGTTTTTGCCCGTAGAGCCTGACGCTGACCGCGAGAATGCTCTCAGGGTCGAACTTAGCCAGGAACTTGCCCGCTATCCTGAGTCTCTCGTCAGTCTTCCTGACGTCGAGGACGTAGAGGCCGTCCTGCCTAACGCGGTAGATGAACTTCTTCATGTCCTGGGTCTTCTGCTGGGTTCCTATGTGGACACCAGCCGCGAGGTATTGATCAAGTGGGACGAGATATTCCTCCATCCTTCACACCTCCGGTTATTCCTCAAACGTTATCAACCTACCCCTTTCGCCGAGATCTTCGGCAATACGGTTGAGTTCGTTCATCTTGGCCACCGAGTCCTTCCCCAGGATCATGGCGGGGCACTTCAGACCCACTGCTAGATGGGGAAGGGCCTCGTCGGCCGATTCATATCTGGCCTCCGCCAGAATGGGAGTTATGCGCTCTGATTTAACATCGTTCACAAGGTTGTAGAGGTCTGTGAGAGTGCCGAGGTTTATAGGCTTTATGGAGAGGGCGTTGTAATAACGTCTATCTATGATTCCCCTCTCGCGGAACAAGTGCTCGCCATCGATGAACACCCCATGTGTCCCGGCTATGAGCTCAAGGAACAGCTCTTCACTTCCAACGGGCTTAACGTAGGCAATGTTGTTATCCTCAACGAGGTTCAATAGCTCTTCAGTCTCGATCTCAGATTTCAGAGCTATGCCCAGAGAGACCTCAAGACCCAGCTCCTTCCCTGCCTCCTCAGTTGCCTCCGATAGCGCTCTTAGGGATATCGCCTCCGTTGTACCAAGAACCTTGTTCACGGCATCCACAACATCGGTGATCTCCATAATGTCGCGAACAAGCACGTAGTACTCAAACAGCTCATCCTCCGCAAACTCGAGGATCGGAACGGGGAGTTCCGTTGTAAAGGTTCCTCCAATATAACTGTAGAGGGGAAGCCTCTTAACGCTCGCGGCCGCTTTGGCAACGGCAATTGAAACGGCCAGGGCAGTGTTGGCCCCGATGTGACTGAAATCATCAGTCCCGTCAATTTCCCACAGGTAACTGTCTATGAGCTCCTGCTCACTGGCATCGAAGCCTATAAGCTCGGGCCCTATTATCTCGTCGACTTCACTCACGGCTCTATGTGCTTCGGCTATGTAAAGGTGGGGATCCTCATCGATGGGGGCGGCGAATCGACCAAAGCCCGAACTGGTTATGACGTCCACCTCAACCGAATACTTGCCGCCCCTGAGTACGGCCACCCTGCCGATAACGTTCTCTATGATGGTCATTTTTCATCAGCTCGGCCTGATTACTGTGATCGGGATTATTCCTTTCTCGAACTCGATTATCGCGGCCTGAAGTGGAGTTGAGCCTTCCGGCACGTCCACTAGGACCGGAGCACCGAGCGCAATCTGGAGAGCTCTCGCCCCGATGATACGGGCCTTTTCAAAGCGGGTGTACCTAAACATTGCCCTCCCTCCAAGCATCCTCTGCAAATTTTGGTGGGGCCGCCGGGATTTGAACCCGGGTCTCCGGCACCCCAAGCCGGGAGGATAGACCAAGCTACCCCACGGCCCCCCAAGAATTGCGGTTTTTAGTAGACTTTATAAACCATTACCTGGTCGATGAGCTCCACGTGGCTGAGGAGAGTTCTCCTGCAGCAGTACCTCTCAACGCCGAGGTCATCGAGGACCTTGCCAGGGTCTTCCCCGGCCTCAACTCTCTTCCTGAACTCGTAGTACTTGTCCGCCAGCACTTTTCCGCAGGTGAAGCACCTGACGGGGACTATCATTTTCTCACACCTCAAATTGTTAAAGGAAAGCCATCAGCGGTAGGACTTCTGCCTCTTAGCCCTCGGACCCTTGGTCGAGCGGTTGGGCTTGTGGGGCTCGGTCCTCCTGCTGTCGCCAACGAGCATAGTCCTGTCGTACTTCATAAACTTTTCCTTCAGGTTCATGTCGTTGGTCCACTCAACGAGAGCCCTGGCGATGGCAACGCGCGCGGCCTCGGCCTGACCCATGAAGCCTCCGCCCTCGACCTTGACGTCGATGTCAACCTTGCTGACTATCTCCTCTCCAGCGAGGATGAGCGGTTCCATGATGGTGAAGCGCGCTATCTCGGGCTCGATTATCTCGACGGGCTTGTGGTTGATCCTAACGCGACCCTTCCCTTCCCTAATGGTGGCCCTCGCAATGGCCGTCTTTCTCTTACCAGCAGTCTGGATAACCCTCATCTTTCTCACCTCAGAACTTTCCACCGAGGAACTTGGCAACTTCACCAACGGTGACGTACTTCGGCGTGGCAAGCCTCGACATGTGGGCCTCGCTTATGGTCTCGAGCTCCTTGCCCTCGAACTCCTTGGGAACGCCGACGTAGACCTTGAGCCTCTTGAAGGCCTTCCTTCCGCGGTCAGTCTTCCAGGGGAGCATGCCCCTGACGGTTCTCCTGACTATCTCGTCGCTCCTCTTCGGGTAGAAGGGACCCCTCCTCGGGTTGGTCCTGGTTCTGAGCTCGGTCCTCTGCTTGTACTTGGCGAAGATGTCCTCGCGGTTTCCGGTGATTATGGCCTTCTCGGCGTTGACGATAACGACCTCTTCGCCCTCGAGGAGCATCTTGGCAACCTTCGAGGCGAGCCTTCCGAGTATGAGTCCTTCAGCGTTAATAATCCTCATGGCCCATCACTCCATTATGATTACTCCACTACCCTTCGGATTTCTCTCCATAAGCTCCTCAATGGTGATGGCCTCGCCACCGGCCTCGAGGATTTTCCTCTTAGCGGTCTCGCTGAACTTCCAAGCGGCAACGGTGACCCTGTGCTCAAGCTTTCCTGCACCGAGGACGCTTCCCGGAACGATGACCACGTCGCCCTCTTTGGTATAGCGGTTTATCTTGCTAACGTTCACTTCAGCCCTCTGCCTCCTCGGCCTTTCAAGGCGCCAGGCGATGTCCTTCCATATCCTAACTCCCTCTTCATTCGACTTCTTTCTGAGGTACCGGATTAGCCTCCTCAGGTTGATATCGGTCGGACCAGTTCTCTTGACCATGAACATACCTCCTCAACGCTCTCGCAGGGAAACCGACAGCGGACGGGGTGAGCGTGAAACTGATGCGGGGGCGGGGATTTGAACCCCGGAACCCCTGCGGGAGTGGATCTTGAGTCCACCGCCTTTGACCAGGCTCGGCAACCCCCGCGTCAGTCGGCTAATTTATGGAGTTCGTTTATAAATCTATCGCTCTTCCTCATGAGTATCTTGAGCGCTATGCTCACGATTTCCTCAACGGGGAGCTCTCCGTTCGTTTCCACGGTAAAGACGAACGCCCCGGGTATTATCTCTTCACGGATCTTGTCGCCCTCGTAGGCCTCGAACTTCCTCGGGAGGTAGAAGGCCTTGATGGTCTTTATGATTATCTCGTCTTTTTTTTCCTCAACGGGTAATCCGCGCCTCTCGGCGAGTTCCTTAAGCTCCTCCCAGTCGGGGACTTCTTTGCTTACATGTATCTCGGTAAGGTACTTGTAATACACGAAACCCGGCTGCCACTTGGCGTGATCCTTGCCGCGACCGAGCTTGGCGTAAGCGTTAAAGGTAAGCTTCTGCCCCTCGGCGAGCTTGACTATTGGAATGTTCGGGTTGGCAGGTTTGACCCCTTCATCATCGCTTTTAAGATCACCGGAGTAGACCATACCGGGCCCTTCCGCCTGAAGGGATAGGGTAACGGTGTAGTCGTCGAGTTCAAGTGCGTCGAGCGAGAACCTCTCAACAGGGGTTGTGAGAGGAATCATGGCCAATCTGTGGGCGATTATCTCGTCGAATAAAGCGGAGTCGTTTTCAAAGAACTCAACCTCATCGACGGCGAAGGTGGGAACCTCCGCGAGAATCGTTCTCCTCAGAGCGTTGGCGAAGGGAACGTCAACTCCCCTTAGGATGAACTTGATGGCATCCTCACGCCTTTCAAAAATTTCAAACTTCGGCTCCATTGGCATCACCAAAAAAGAAGTTGTAAAGGTCAGACGCGCCTTCCGCGCCTTCCGCCCTTGGGCCTGGTTCCGTCGTGCGGTATTGGAGTGACGTCCTCCACCCTGCCTATCCTAAGGCCCGCCCTGGCGAGGGCCCTGATGGCCGCCTGTGCACCCGGTCCCGGGCTCTTGCTCTTGCTTCCCCCAGGGGCACGAACCTTTATGTGAACGCCGACGAAGCCCTTCTCCATAGCTTCCTCGGCAGCCCTTCTCGCTGCAATCATTGCCGCGTAGGGTGAGGGCTCATCCCTGTCGGCCTTAACGACCATACCACCGCTCCAGCGGGAGACGGTTTCCGCGCCGGTTATGTCGGTGATGTGAATGATGGTGTTGTTGTAGGAGGAGTAAATGTGGGCAACTCCCCACTTCTCCTTCTTCTTAAGGTTAACCTGTCCCTCCTCGCTCATGCTTCACCACCCTGCTTGGCCTGTTCAATAACCATTCTCTCGGGGTGGGACTCCTTGGCAAAAGGTGAGTTCTTGGCGTAAGTGATTGTGTCCTCTTCCTCGCGGAGGACGAGATAACCAGGTGAGCGGATTATCTGGCCGTTGACCTCGATGTGGCCGTGAACTATTAGCTGTCTGGCCTGTCTTATTGTCCTGGCGAGTCCCTTCTTGTACACGAGGGTCTGGAGGCGCCTCTCAAGAACGTCCTCAACGGTGAGAGAGAGAACGTCATCGAGAGCCGCGTCGGCCGGAAGGAGGCCGAGCCTGTGGAGCCTCTGGAGAAGCTGCTGCCTCTCGATCTCGGCCTGCTTGCCGCGAGCTGCGAGAAGTCTTCTTGCCCTACGCCTGAACTCCTTGAGCTGGGTCTCGTGGCGCCAGAGCTCCTTCTTGTTCTTGAGGGCGTACTTCCTCTTCAGAACCCTCTCGCGGTCGAGTCTCTCCTTAATCCAGGGGTGAGATGGAGTCTCGTACTTCTTCCTCTGCCTCTTCGGGTCTCCCATTTACACCACCTCACTTCTTTCTCCTGCTAACGCCGACCGTAGTTCCGTGCCTGAAGTTCGACCTGGTCCTCTGACCGCGGAGCGGCAGGCCGAGCTCGTGCCTTATACCGCGGTAAGCGCGTATTCTCCTGAGCCTGTTGATGTCCTCGCGCCAGGCCATAACGAGCTTGGCGGTGATGAGGTGCATGTCCTTGCCGGTCTCGTAGTCCTTCGGCCTGTTGACGGCCCAGGCCGGGATTCCGTGGGCGACTGGATCCTCAAGGATTTTCTCTATCAGCTTAACCTGCTCGTCGGTGAGGTAACCGGCCTTCATGTATGGGTCGAGTCCTGCAACCCTGAGCACCATCGTGGCGAAGTTTATTCCTATTCCCTTAATCCCTGTCAGTGCCCATCTCAACTGCTTGTGTCCATCCAAATCAACGCCCGCAACGCGGACTATGTGCCTGAAGTTCTCGGTCATTACGAATACACCTCCCATCCCTCTTGGGAATCAAAGGGATTTTGGCGCCGGGACGGGGATTTGAACCCCGGCGGGCAAACGCCCACGGGCTCTCAAGGCCCGCGCCTTCCCAGGCTAGGCAATCCCGGCGTACACGCGGTAACCACTCCCCTTCGCGAGCTCTCTCACTTCGGTGAAGGTCTCCTCCATGAGGGCCTTAATATACTTTGCCCCCTGCTTCGTCTTAATCACCAGTTGCAGGAGGCCACCATCGTTGAGATGCCGGGGAGCGTTTATAACTATTTCCCTCAGGACTTCCTTTCCCGCGTGCACGGGGGGATTAGTGATGATTGAGTCAAATTTCTCGCCCTTAACGGGCTCGTAGAGGCTTCCCCACCTGACCTCGGCGTTTCTAACGCCGTTGATTTTTAAGTTTTTCCTCGCTATGCTAACTGCACGTTTGTTCACGTCGGTCATGACGACGTAGTCAACGAAGCGCGATGCAACTATCCCAATTGCCCCGTAACCACAGCCCAGGTCAAGGACGCGCCAGCCCCTGTCGAGCACCATGTTCTCTATGAGCAGCTCCGTCCCCCTATCGAGCTTCCCGAAGGAGAAGACACCGCTCGCCGTGATGAACTTGAAGCAGTAACCCCTAACGCAGACATCAATGGTTTTCGTCTTCAGCGGAACGTTTGGCTCTTCGGAGTAGTAGTGGCTCATGTGGGGGTGCTTCGTTGAGGGGTTTATAAAGGTGAACCTCCAGCCAAACGCCAGAGGGTGTCCCCAGCTACAGCCCCAACGAGCATGAACATCGTTCCGAGGAACGTAACGATTAGAACCTTCTTAACCCCCAGAGGTGACGGCCTTTCAACCACTGGCGTGTGGGCGGATAGTATCATGCCGTAGAGACCCATCGCACCCCCGCCGAGCAACACTAAACCGCTCCAAGCACCGTTCAGAACTATCTCAATGAAGAATCCAAAGAGCGCTCCGAAGAGGAAGAACGCACCGCGCGACATCGGTGCCATTCGATGAGCCAGATAAAACCCCGTTCCAACCCCCACGAAGACCGGAACGGCTATCGTCAGATCGTGTGCTAAGCCCGTCGCCCTGCCCCCAAGCCCACCCCCGTTCAGGGTCACCAGCGTTTCTTCAAACAGCGCCATCAAAAGAACGGCAAGAAGGTACGTGAAACCCGGATGGCTCCCAAACCCCTCCAATTTTCTAAAAACCCTGGGTAAAGTTAACGCCACGAGCCATACGAGGAGGAGTATCCCAGAACTGAAGATGTTTCTGATGGAGTACTCAAAAAGGCCGAGGAGCAGAAAGAGCAGAACATCAAGCCAGAACCAGAGGAGGACAAACCTCATGAAAAGCAGTACCCCTCGAGTCTCAACCGAAGAAGAAAAGGCATCGAGAAAGTGGAGAAACCGGGACAAGTCTCTCACCACATTCTCGGATACCAGTCCCTCGGCATGAAGACCTTGTCAACGTCAACCGCTATGCCCTTGCTCCGCTGGAGCATCTCACCGCTCGTCATCATGGCCTTTCCAAGTGCCACCAGCTCGTCCTTGAGGGTCATTATCGCAACGAGGTCACCCTTCTTTATACCCTTGTGGAGCTTGACTATTCCGGGAACGGCCAGGTCAGCGCCGTGCGTCACCGCCGCAACGGCAGAGTCCCTTATCCACACCTTGGGCAGATGTTCAACCGCCTTTTCCATCGGCTGTATCGCCTTCCTGAAGTACTCCTCGATGCCGTCCTCCTTCCAGAAGTGATAGTAGTCAACCAAATCGTGAAGCGTCACCAGCGTCTCGTCCTCCTTGAAGGGACCGCTTCTGGTACGACGAAGCTCTGCCATGTGCGCTCCAACGCCCAAAGCCAGGCCTATGTGGTGGATAAGCGAACGTATGTACGTTCCCGCCTCGACACCAACGCGAAAGAGCACGTCCCTGCCCTCTATCTCGAGCACCTCTATGTAATAGACCTTCCTCGTCCTCAAGCGCCTTTTCACAGCGCTCCTCAGCGGCGGCCTCTGGATTATCTCGCCCTGGAACTCCTTCATAACGGCGAGGATTTTGTCCTCGGGAATGTCGCCGTGAAGGTGCATTAAAGCTACGTACTCCTTTCCCGCCGGCAAAAGTGCCTGAACCACCCTCGTGGCCCTCTCAAGGGCAACCGGTAGAACGCCGCTGACCTTGGGATCGAGGGTTCCGCCGTGACCGGCCTTGCTCAGGTTGAAGAGCTTCTTAATCCACGCGACAACCTCATGGCTAGTTGGCCCGGGTGGTTTGTCGAGGTTAATTATGCCGAACTGCATGTGCATCTCCATCGGCCTCCTCTCGGGCGGAAAGCCCCACTTCGGGTTCGTCTCGGCCTTCTCGTCCTTAATCAGAACCTCTCTCTTTATGTCAGCGGGAAGGATTCTCCTCACTTCATCCCTCGCCATGAGCATCACCTACGGGTCTTCCAGCGCTTTGATAAAGTCCTCCTTGCTTATTTGAGCAAGTCTCAGGACTCCCATCAACGTACCGGCTTTTAACTCTTTGTGAAGCTCAGCTCTGGAAACTCCTCAAGGTACAGCTCAACGGCCTCTTTGAGGTTCTCAATTGCCTCCTCTATTGTCTCTCCCCTGAGTGGTAACCCCCGTGAAGACCTCCCGAATGACGTAAACGCCCTCTTCCTCCCAGATGACGGCGTGGAGTTGCATCTCATTCACCCCCATAGAGTTCGAGTCTAGACTTAATAAATCCACCTAATACCTGAAGCGGCACGTGAAAACCGACCAGTTGGGAAGGTATCTACCCACAGAATGACGAAACGAACAGGGACCGGGACGGTAAGAAGCTTATTGGAAGAAGAGTGAGGGAAAGCCCTCACTCAAGGCTTATGCCTGCTTCCTCGAGGGCCTTCTTTATCTCCTCGTCGGAGGCACCGCGCTCGATGTTGACCCTCTCCGGAAGGGGCTCGAGGTGCTTGACGTTCATCCTCCTGCGCTTGACCTTGTTGAGGCCAGCGCCGGTGACGAGGACAAAGTTCTTGTCGATTATGTCGGCAACGACGACCTTCTGTCCGGCCCTCCTTCCGGCAATAACGACGGCAATCCTTCCGACCTCAATAGCTGGCATTCATCCCACCTCCTTCTTTTCTTTTTTCGGGTTTACACCCGACCCCGCGTCGCCGTCGGGGTAAAGGTGGTCGATGGCGGCCTTCACAATCGCGAAGACCCCATCGGGACCCCATTTGGCGGTGTTTATGATTAAATCGTAAATCGACTTGTCCTCGATGTCGATACCGTAGAGGTTTAAATACCTTTTCCTGTTCTGCTTCTCCCTCTCGGCGATCTGGACGAAGGCCTCCTCAACGGAGACCCCTTCCCTGCGCGCAACCCTCTTGGCGCGCTCCATAATCGGAGCGTCGAGCCATATCTTAAGGTCCGCGTTCTTCACCATCCACCCAGCGAGGCGGCCCTCAATGACGACGTTACACTCCTTGGCTGCCTCGACCTGTCTCCTGTCAACCTCCCTGTCTATCTCGGGATGAAGCTCAACGTACTTCTGGAACTCCTCAAGGGTCATCCCCCTTTCCTTCGCCATCTGCCGGAATATCAACCCGGCGTAGATGTGCTTGAAGCCGTAGTGCTTGGCGAGGTTCCGGCAGAGGGTAGTCGTCCCGGAACCTGCAAGACCGCTGACGGTGATGACGAGGCAGCCCTTGGGCATAGGCGCACCTCAGCTGAGGGAGGCCCTGACCTGGGCCTTTATGACCTTCCTCATACAGCTCGGGCAGAGATTCGGGTAGGGTCTCTCGGGCCTCTTCGCGGTCTTCGGGAGCTTCCTGAGCTCGCTCGGCCTTCCGCGCGGAACGCCGTTGAGGGGTCTTCCGCACATGGCACAGTGGGCAACCTTGGGCTTCCTCCTCTCGAAGTGGATCACTGTCCTTCCTCCGGGAGTCCTAACGTACTTCCTCCTCCATGACCTTGAGCGGTACATCGGCTTCATAATTCTCACCTCGCAACCCCTATCAGTGGAGCGTTTTTAAATTTAACCCATGTCGAGGAACTTTCTGAGCACCATACCGATTATGTAGCTTGAAAGAATGTACCAGCCAAAGTAGCCGAGTTCATCTGGCCCGAGGGCCGAGTGATACATTTTATGGAACCAGTCGAAGATGAAAAAGTTGAAGGGCGCCTTGACTATCGCAACCTCGGCGTACCACCTCCTCAGCCAGCCGAAGAATATCCAGAATATTGGTAAAGTAAGCAACATGGGCACCATCTGCTGTCGCATCATCTCGCTCTGCATCTTCATGAGTTCCATCTGCTTCTGCTGAACCTTCCTCAGTTTTTTCTCATCCCCGGACTTTTGGGCCTCCTTCATCTCCTTCTGGATCTCTTTGGCCATCTTCTGTATCTTTCTCGTCTTCTCAATGTCCGTGAAAAAGTAATAGATCAAGGTGTACGAGCCACCTATAACGAATCCCGCTACCGTTATCGCCAGCAGGGGGTGCTGAACGATGTAACCGCCAAAGATATTGTCGAGGAGCTGGTATATACCCTCAATCATACTCCCTCACCGCCAGGTTAAGGACTTGAACGAGTTCGTTCACGGCCTCTTCAAGACCCTTGTCCTCGTGGTTCTCGATTATCTTTATAAGGGCATCGGAATGCATGGCGTAACTTATCGCCGCGGCCCTGTTGAGATCCTGATGCCTCTGTATCTGCTCCTCCGTCTCGACGTCCCTGTCCCTCTTGAGGTCACGAAGCCGCCTTCCGAGGATCTCGCTCGGTGTGGCTTCAATTATGACTATGAAATTGGGTCTGATGGTCTCTATAACCTCCTTAGGGAAGCCGAGAAGATAGCCCATAGGCGTTCTGATCGTGGCGTGGGTGTCGAGGAGAACCGGCTCATCCCGGGCTATCTCAACGATCCTCTGCGCGGCGCGAAGCTGGAGCTGTTTCTGCACCATGGGATCGAGTTTCCTCATCTCGTCCCTGTGCTTGACTAAACCCTGCTTGACGGCCTCCTCGAACATTAAGTCACCGAAGTTTACTAGTCTGAAGTTGATGGCCGTTCTCTTGAGGGCAAGCCGCGTTATCGTGCTCTTACCCACTCCGGGAATGCCGGTTATCATGACCACAAACGGCATCAGCACCACCCGCTTTAAACAATCCCGGTAAAAATTGGGAGGTCACTTTAAAAGATTTGGGAAGGAAAAATTAAAAACCTTCAGCGGCTCGCGAAGAACTTCCTCAAAGCCGGGAACATCTCCGTTGCCTGCTCCCTTGCTATCTCTTCGTAGAACCTGTAGAGTATGCCGACCGTCAGCAGTATTCCGGTTCCAGTACCCAGGGCACCAAGGAAGCTGGCCAGTACCGCAACTATTGCGAGGGTGAATGAGCCCCAGAACGTAACGTAGGGGATGTAGCGCTGGAGAACTCTCTCAAGGATTCTTGGGTCGCGCCTGAACCCGGGGATCTGGAGGCCGGCGCGCTGGAGCTGTCTTGCGATGCTCTTGGCGTCGAGTCCCGTCAGCTCAACCCAGAGGAATCCGAAGAGCACTGACCAGAATATCGTCTGAATCGCGTAGATGAGCGCGTGGCCCGGATGGTGAACCAGCTGGAATACATCGTACGGAGGAACCGTGTACTTGGCGAGGCCCGAGACGGGATAGCCGTTCTGGTTGAACGTGCCGAGGAAGGTGTAACCCCTGGAGGCAAGCAGTCTGGCCCAGAGCTGGATGTTGGAATAGAGCGCCATTGTCAGAATTATCGGGATGTTGCTGACGTACATGAACCTTATCGGATACCTACCGCGAACCGTAACTCGGCCGTAGCTGAGCGGAATCTCGACGCGCATGCTCTCCAGGTAGACGACGATCAGGAAGACGACTATGGTGGCCAGCAGTTTGGTAATGTCAGGCAATCCCGGCCTGTAAATGGCCCCGCTTATGTCCCCGTTTATGAGGTGCTGTATGAACGCAGGGATAGCACCGCTGAGCTCATTGGGATTCTGCGGAAGGGGCATCGGATTGAGGGACTTCACCATAACCTGCTGCGAGACGCCCGCGGCTATGAAGAGGCTGATACCGCTACCTATTCCCCACTTGCTGACGAGCTCGTCAAGCATTATGAGTATCGTTGAGCCGAGGCCGAGCTGAAGGATGAGCAGTATCGCTATCGCTACGGTTATGTCAACGCCGACCTTTCCGAAGGCACCTGCCAAGACGTAGATCGCCGCCTCGAAGAAGCTCATGAAGACTGAGAACAACCTTTGCAGGGCCTGGTAAAACCTCCTGTCCTCGGGATCGGAGAGATCGAGCCTTAATATCTCGGAACCGACGAGAAGCTGGAGTATGATACCGGCGGTGACTATGGGACCTATACCGAGAGTGAGGAGCGAACCGTTCCTACCGGCGAGCACAAAACGAAGGGTGGAGAAGTAATCAACTATTTGAGAGGGAAGGCCATACAGGGGGATTTCAGCGAGGATGTAATAGAGCAACAGAGCAACACCAGTCCACATGAACTTCTCCTTGAGGGGGACTCTCCTCTTGGGACGCTCTACCTCGGGAAACCACCTTTCGATGGCGTAGATCACATCGCGGACGCCCATTTTCAACACCTTGGTGTAGCTGTGTACAATGAGTAAAGAAATCAGGCGAGGACAACCTCGCCGCCTGCTTCCCTAATCTTCTCCTCGGCCTTGGGGGTAACGTAGTAGGCCTTGACGACGATGGCGCGGGTGAGCTTTCCTGTACCGAGAACCTTGTCAACGCCGAGCTGGGTGGCGTCGAAGACGAGCTTTCCTTCCTCCTCGTAGATGACGCCCATGTCCTTGAAGAGCTCGAAGTTCTCGTCGATGTCGCTCAGGTTGATGACCTTGGGGATGTACTGAACGGCCTTGGGCCTGTGGAAGCCGCGCTTGCCGAGGTGGTCGGGGGCGTACTTGATGGTCCAGGTGAACTTCTGGTCCTTCCTCTTACCTGTGCCCGCCATACCGCGGCCGCCCTTGCTTCCGCCGCCGCGGTGCTTCTTCTTGCACCCCCATCCGTGAGTGTGACTCCCGCGAAGCTTCCTAACCTTCTTTCTCCTCCTAATCATCTCTCGCCACCTCAGAGCATTCTCTCTATGAGCTCGTTAATCTTCTCGCCCCTGTAGCCGAGGGCACCGCCCTCCTTGAAGGAGCGCTTCTTGCTTCCCTTGAGGCCCCCCCTCGGCGGGTGGAGCCTGAAGACGGGCTTGATGTTTGGCAAATCCCTGAGCTTCATCTCGCCGTTGATGACCTTCTCGGCGAACTCCTCAATAGTCATTCCGAGCTTCTCCTTGACGTACTCATCGGTAATCGGCTTGTTGCCGACGAGCCTGCCCCTCTTCCTGAGGAGCTTAACGAGGGTCTCCTTGTCAATCTCGCCCCAGGTGATGTAGTCCTTGACCTTCTGTATCATTCCGCGGTAGCTCGGGGTGTCGTCCACTATGACGAGGTGGTTAATCCTGTGAAGGCGAAGCATGGCGAGGGTGTCCCTAACCTCGCCCCTCGCCCTAATCCCGCTCCTAAGCCTTATGAGTGCAAGCTTTGCCATCTTCTCTCACCTCACAGCTCGAAGCTCTGGGGCATCGCCCTGCCAACGACGATACCATACTTCTCCTCCATACCGGGCTGTATGGCGACGCGGTTGGTGTTGTAGAGGGCGTTGAAAACTGCCTTGGCGAAGTTGACGGTGGTTCTCGTCTCACCGAGGGTCTGGGACCAGACGTCCTGGACACCAGCGAGGCTGAGTATCTTCTTGCCGACGTCACCGATGACCAGTCCAAGACCGCGCGGTCCGGGCATGAGCTTGACGCGGACGCTTCCCTCCTTGCCCTCGACGGCGAACGGGATTGAGTGGGGCCTCCTGCACCTGCACTCCCAAGAGCCACAGCCGCGCTTGATTTCGATGATGTTCATCTTGGCGTAGCTGATGGCCTTCCTGATGGCTATGCCAACTTCCCTTCCGTGGCCGATTCCGAGGCCGACGTAGCCGTCCCTGTTGCCCACAGCCGCCAAAACGCGGAAGCGAATCCTCCTACCGCTGTCGGTCATCCTGACGGTGAGAGCTATGTCAAGCACTTCCTGGTTCTCTCTCAGGTTGACCTCGGGAAGGAGAACGTCAACTATCTCGGGCTCCTTTATCTGGTAGCCCTTCCTGAATATCTCGTGAATGTCAGTTATCTGACCCTCCTTAACGAGCCTGCCGAGCTTGGTCCTCGGCTCCCACTCCTCAAGAACCCTCTGGGCAATCTCTCTCGGGTCGCTCATTCTCTCGCCCCCTCAAACTTCTCGATTATCTTGGCCTTAACCTCTTCAAAGTGCTCGGGGAGCTTCTCGGGCTCAAGGCCCTTGACGAGGTAGCCACCAAACTGCTTCCTATAGAGGGTCTCGTCCTCCTGCTTGAGGGCCTTGGCGTACTCAGCAACGTGCTCGCCCCTTATCCTGTAGTCCTCTGGGAATATCTCCTCGCTGTGCGGGACGTTCAAGCCTGCATCAACGGCTCCCTTGAGGACGGCGAAGACCGAGCTTCCCCTGGTCGGCGGGTGAAGGCCTATGTCAAGGATTGCCTCCTCAATGCCGGCTTTCTTCGCCTTGTAACCGATGAGCAGTCCGAGGAGGTAGGCGCTCGGGGTGTTTCCGGTGTGGCCCTTCCAGCCGAAGTCCCTGATGAGCTCCCTGGTGTGGGCGGAAACTATAGTCCTGTCCCCCTTCGGGTTGTAGACTATAATCTGAGCTATGTGGTGGTTGAGGCTCTTCCTCACGACGAGCCTCGGCTTCTTGCTCTTGAGGAGCTTGAGCCTCTTGTGATAGTTGGTCTTACCCTCTCTCCTCCTCCTAAATGGAACCCTATACCTTGGTCCTCTCGCCATTTATCTCACCTCACTCCTTCAAGATGCCGTGCTCCTGCATGAACAGGTAGAGCTGCCTCTTGTTCTTGAACTGGCCGCCCTTGGCCCTGATGTAGAGCCTCCTGTAGGTGTGGGCGTCGAGCTTGCCCTCGGCCTTGAGCTTCCTAAGTTCTTTCCTGAGGGCCCTTATGGTCATCATCCAGCGCTCCTTCTTGCCCATTCTTGCCGTCTTCTTACCCTTCCTGCTTCCGGGGCCCCTGTGGCGTCCCTTCTTCCTCGCCTCGTGGAAGGCCCTCGCGCGGGCCCTGCTCTGGCCCTTGATGGGCTTCTTCTTTATGACACCGTCGTGGATGAGCCTCTTTATGTCCTCACGGGTTATCGCGGCGGCAACATCGTCAATCCTCTCGGGGTCAATCCAGACCCTGTTTTCACCGCACTTCAAAATCTCAGCGGCAATCCTTCTCTGCATCTTAAGCATGAGCATCACCTCGCGTTGAGGACCTTAATCCCGAGCTCCTTTGCCCTCGCGATTATTGCCTCTCTCTTCCTCGCGCCGACGGTTCTGGCTATCCTCGCGGCCTGCCTGGTCGGGTCTATTGCCTCAAGCTCCTTCACGTTGTGAACGAGGACTTCCTCGTAGCCACTCGGGTGAAGCCCGCGAACAGCTCTGGGTGAGCTCCAGCCTATGCTGGGTGAGCGGGGCTTGCCCTTCTTCTTGAGCCTCATCTTGCTGTCAATTCCCTTCGGCCTTCTCCACTTGGGGTCGTTCTTGAACTTGGGGAACCTCCACCACTCCTGACGGAGGAACTTGGGCTTCTTCCTCTTGAGCCTGGCCCTCACCCTAAGGAGTCTCGCCTTCTCGTCCATTTCTCACACCTCAGAACTTTATCGGCTTGCCAGCCTTCTCAACTATGTAAATACCATCCTGGAAGACACGCCTGTCCCATTTCGTTATCCTCGTGGCCTGCTCGATGTTGGCCGCGGTCTGGCCAACTTTTTCCTTGTCTATGCCCTCAACGGTTATCTCCTGACCGCGAACCTTGACGGTGACGCCCGGAAGGATCTTGGCCCTCCTCGGGTTCTTCTCACCGAGGAAGTTCTCAATTATGACTTCGTCGCCCTGGACCTTGACGGTAACCGGGAAGTGGCTGTAAACGACCTTGAGCTTGTAGGTGAAGCCCTCGGTTACGCCCTTAATCATGTTGTTTATGTGGGCCTTGAAGGTCCTCGCGATGGCGATGTCCTTCTTCCTCGGGAACTCCTTGTATACCACGACCTTTCCGTCCTCTGTGAATATCTTAACGCCCGGGTATTTGAGCTCCCTCTCAAGTTCTCCCTTGGGGCCCTTGACCTTGACAACGTTGTTCTCAACGGTGACCTCGACTCCCTCTGGAATCTCAACCTCTTCCCTTACCCACGCGTCTATCGGCATCGCTCTCACCTCAGTAGACGTAGGCTATCAGCCTTCCGCCGATGCCCTTCTCACGGGCCTCCTTGTGGGTCATAACGCCCTGGGAGGTGGACACTATGAGGATTCCGAACTCGAACGCTGGAAGGAACCTCTTCTCCCAGTACTCGTAGTTCTTTGCCTTAACAGGGAAGCGGGGCTTAATCGCGCCGGCCTTGTTTATCTTGCCGATGAGCTGAACCCTGTAGATGCCGGCCCTCCCGTCGTCTATGAACTCGAACTCGCCGATGTAGCCGTTCTCCTGCATAACTCTCAGCACTTCGCCGATGAGCTTCGAGGCGGGCTTTATGTAGACCTCCTTCTTCCCTACCCTCTCGCTGTTGGTTATATGGGATAGAGCGTTCGCAAGCGGGTCAAGCAGAGTCATTTCATCTCACCTCACTCATACTTCTTGAAGCCGAGTTTTGGGGCGACCTCGCGGAAGCAGTGTCTGCACAGCATAAGGCCGTGTATTCTGATTATCGGCCCGTACTGGCCGCAGCGCATGCACCTTCTCGCTCCCTTACCAAACTTCCTCGGCTTCCTCTTGTTGTAATCAGCCTTCGCCATCTCACAATCCCTCCACGTTGACCTTGAACTCCTCAATAGCGAAGACTATACCCTCTTCCTTCGTCAGCTTGTGCCTGGTCGGTATCTTCCTCCTCTGCCTCTTCCTCTTGGCGACCCTAAAACCGGGCCTCTCAAGGGTGACGCAGACATCCATACCGAAGATACCTATCTCGGGGTCGTACTCGACGCCCGGTATGTTGATGTGCTCCTGGATTCCAAAGCAGAAGTTCCCGTGCTCGTCGAAGTTGCCGACGCTGAGCTTCCTGTCAACGGCCTCAAGGAGCCTGTCAAGCATCTCGTAGGCCTTCTTTCCACGGAGGGTGACCTTAACCGCTATCGGCTCACCACGCCTTATTCCGAAGTCTCTGTTGGTCTGCTTCGCGCGCCTCCTTATCGGCTTCTGGCCGACGAGCTGTTCAAGCATCTTCTCGGCCTTGGTCAAGCGCTCACCGCTTTCACCGACACCGATGTTTATGGTAAGCTTAGCTATCCTCGGTCTCCTCATCGGGTGAGCTTCCCAGTCTGCAAGGATGGCCTCTCTGTTGATCTGCATCTCATCTCACCTCACGGAAGGGAAATCTCCGGCTTTTCCTTACCAACGACGAAGGCGTACTCCTTCAGGGTGTCGAATTTCTCTCCACTCTCGTCCTCAATCGTGACGACGTCGGGCCAGCCCATCGGGAAGTGCCTGACCTCCACGATCCTACCCTTCCTGGCAACGTTCTTACCCTGGGTGACGAAGACGTAGGCGCCGACCTCGAACGGTATGACCTCAATGATCTCCCTCTCCGGAACCTTCATGATTATCGTGTACGATGTCCTGAAGCTGTCCTTCTCAGCAAGGCTGACTAAGTGGTTGCTCCCGTCGTGAAGGTTGAGCTGAACCCTAGCGCCCTTAACCATCCTCTTGTTGTTGATCCTGAAGGGCTTGAGCTTTGCCTCCTCCTCGCTTATCGGATGGAGGATGAGCTTGCCAATCCTGTTTGGTAGGACCCTGTAGTGCTCGCCGGTCTCGGGAATCGAGACGACGTCCATGATTCCGACCGGGAACTTGTAGTCCTTCCTAACGCGACCATCAACGAGGATCTTACCCTCGTTGAGTATCTTCCTTGCCTCCCTCGCAGTCTTAGCGTAGCCGAGGTAGTCCCTAACGATGTAGATCAGGGGAATCGAGGTCTGCATGCTGTGGGGACCCGGCCTCGGCCTAACGGCCCACTTGTATTCCTTCCTGTGGATATACCATGAAGTCGGAGCGGCAAGTCTCTTAAGGTGCCTCTTCGCGCCTTTTCTCGCCATCAGGCAGCCCTCCTCTCAATTATTTTCTTCCTCTCTTCGTCCTCAAGGTTGAGCTCGATTATCATAACGTTCGACGGGTGGAGCGGGTAGAAGACCTCGGTCCCGTCGGTCTTGGTCATGGTGACACCTTCAACGTGAATCCTGTAACGCTTGAGGTCAACCTCGAGCACTTTGCCCTCCTTACCCTTGAAGTCACCGCGCATTACCCTTACTTTGTCGCCTTCCCTAATCGGCAGGTTTCTCACACCATACTTCTCGCGGAGCTCCTTGCTGAGTGGAGCCGCCATTATCTTCTGCCTAAGGTGAAGGGGAGCGTTGTAGAGGAACTTCCTCTGCTTTCTCGGCTGCTTCATGTCAAGCTTCATAACTCTCACCTCACAAAACTATGCTCGCTATGCTGCCGAGCCTAACCCACCTCTCGGCGGCTTCCCTGGCTATTGCACCCCTGATTTCGGTTCCCCTCGGAACGCCTTCGGGAGTGACTATAGCTGCCGCGTTGTCCTCGAACTTGACGCGCATGCCGTCGAGCCTTCTGTACTCCTTCCTCTGCCTGACGATGACGGCCCTAACGACCTGGTGCCTTATGTCGGGCCTTCCTTTCTTGACGGTGGCAACGACCATGTCGCCGACTCCAGCGCTGGCAAGCCTCCTCCTGGTTCCCTTGTAGCCAACGACACCGATTATCTGAATGACCTTTGCACCGCTGTTGTCGGCAACCTTGAGGTAAGCCCCAACCGGAAGAGCGCGAGTTGGCCTGACGGGGCTAACTCCCCTGGTCGCACCAGCACCCTTCTTGGCCATACTTCACACCTCCTCCATTCTCTCGGCCCTCTCAAGGACTGCAACGACGACGAAGCTCTTAGTCTTGCTTATCGGCCTGGTCTCGGCTATGAGGACCTTGTCGCCAGTTTTTGCGTTGATGCACTCTGGGTTGTGGGCATGGACTTTGCTCCTTCTGAGCTCGTAACGCTCGTATTTCTTGAGGTACTTGTAGTGTCTCCTCTCGACGACGACCGTCTTCTTACCCTTGTCGCTGACGACTATTCCCTCGAAGTATCTCCCGTGTATCTTGAGGTTCCCGTGCCAGGGGCACTTGGGATCGTTACACACCTCAGCGGGAGGCTGAACCCTCAATCCAATCTCTCTCATTTCCGCCACCTCTTCTTCAACCTCATCTCAGGTCTTCCCACCAAGTTCCTTCCATCGACTCTAATCTTTTCGCCGGCGGCCGTTTCAAACTCGATCTCGACCACGTCCTTAGGAACGGTCCAGACCCTATCACCAACTATTGTGAGAGTGTTACGGGTTTCATCAAGGACGTAGCCCTCGATGCCGACCAGCTCTGGATGAGATGCCCTTATAATTCTTGCCTTTAGCCCTATGAGCTCGTGCCAGACTATGTTTTTCCGCGTCACTCGACCTCTATGAGCTCCTCTGAAAATCCAAGGTCTGCGAGCAACTTCTTGATACGGTCCCTGTGGTCGCCCTGGAGCTCTATCCTTCCCTTCTTTACGGTTCCGCCACATGCCAGCTTCGCCTTCAGCTTCTTTGCTATGTCTTCGAGGTCGAACTCCTTCTCGTCTATGCCCTCGATTATGGTCTTAAGCTTTCCGTAGCGGGCCCTCTCGATGTAGACCCTAATCCTCTGCTGCTCCTTCAGGACCTCCTTAAAGAGCATCTCATCCAGAGGGTTCACAATCCTCGGCACCTAACCTCACCTTTTCTCCCTAAGCTTCTCCTTCTTTATGGTAAGCAGGCGCGCGATGTCGCGCCTGAGGTTCCTTATTACCATGGGGTTCTCGGTTGAGGTCCCCATGGTGAGCATACCCCTCTCCTTGGCGAGCTCGAGGCGGAGCTGCCTTATCTTCTCGTCTATCTCCTCGATGCTCATCTCCCTAATCTCACTGGGCTTCATTGCCGCTCACCTCTTCCTCGACTATCTCCTTGACCTCAATCTCATCGGGCAACCTCGCGTCGGGCGGCATGATGGCAACCTTAACGCCGATGACGCCGAGCTTGAGCAACGCCTGAGCATAGCCTTTGCTGACAAGGGTCTCGGCCGGGTTTCCGACCTTGGCGAGGTAGCCCTGATAAAACCTGACGCTTTTAGCTCTTTCACCGGTGAGCTTTCCGCTGAGCCTAATCTCAACGCCCCTCGCTCCGTTCCTCATGATGGCCCTGATTGCGGAGTAAGCGGCCCTCCTGAAGTGTATGCCTCTCTCAAGGGCCTGGGCGAGCCTTACCGCCTGAACCTTGGCGTTGAGGTAGGGGTTCTTGATTTCCTCGACCTCAATCTGCGGGTTCTCAAGGCCGAACTGCCTCTCAAGGATTCTGGTGAGCTCCCTTATCCTTCTTCCGCCCCTGCCTATGACGTAGCCAGGGCTGGCGGCGAAAATTATGACCTTGGTTCCAAGGGGAGTCTTCTTGATGTCTATTCCACCGTAGCCCGCCCTGCGAAGCTCCTTCTCAAGGTATTCGTCGATGAGCATCTCTTTAACGCCTTCCTTGATGAAGTACCTCTCGATGGCCAAAGGTCTCACCTCCTAATCTCCTCGACGACTATCTCAATGTGGGTGGTCTGCTCGTTGAACGGGGTGGCCCTTCCGAAGGCCCTCGGGATGTAGCCCCTGAGGACGGGCCCCCTGTGGGCAGCGGCGTGGATTATTTTGAGTCTGTCGACGTCAAGACCCTTCTGCTCGGCGTTGTTCCTGGCGTTGAGGAGTATTTTCTTGACGGCCTTGGCGACCTTGACGGGGTAGCGGCCCGGACCGAAGCCCTTACCCGGCTTGTGGCCCTGGCTGTCGTTGAAGCGCCTCATCGGAACCGGTCTCTTCTTGGCGATGACATCGTCGAGGTACTTGAGGGCGTCGTTGAGCATCATGCCCCTTATTTCCCTGAGGAGCTCGACGCTGTGCTTGGGTGAAATCCTGAGGTCCCTTCCGCTCGCGCGAGCCATTCTCTCGGGGTCAAAATTTTGGAATGAGTAGGAAAACCTGCCCCTGCTCATCTAAACCACCTCACTTGACGGCCACGAACATCGAAGACCTTGTCGCACCGACACCAGGTGAGCCGTGCTGGACGATCTTCCTCGTGAGGGCGAACTCACCGAGGTAGTGGCCGATCATCTCGGGCTTTATCTCTATTGGAACGAACTCCTTTCCGTTGTGGACATGAATAGTAATACCGACCATCTCAGGGAGGACTATCATGTCCCTGCTGTGAGTCCTTATTGGCTTGTTGTACTTGCCCTTCTTAGCCAAGCGAATCTTCCTGAGGAGCTTCTTCTGCTCCGGGGAAAGGCCGCGCTTGAGGCTCCTCCTCTGCCTAGCCGGGAGGAGCTTGGCAAACTCCTCGAGGGACATATTGAGCAGTTCATCGAGAGTATAACCCCTGTACCTAAACTCCTTCTTTCTCGCCATCTTCACTTCCTCCTACCAGTTCTTCTCGCGGCTATGTGGCCAACCTTCCTTCCGGGCGGAGCGCGCCTCGAAACGGTCGAAGGCCTGCCGATGTGGTGCTCCTTACCACCGTGCGGGTGGTTGACCGCGTTCATCTTGACACCCCTCGGCTTCGGCCAGAACCTGTTGCGAGCTTTGGCGATGTAATAGGCCTTACCCGCCTTGACTATGGGCTTCTCAAGCCTTCCACCGCCAGCGACGACACCGATGGTAGCCCTGCACTCGGGCTTGAACTGCTTGAGTTCACCGCTTGGAAGCTGGACGATGACCTTGTCCCTCTCCCTGCTGACGACGAGGGCGTAAGTTCCTCCAGCGCGGACGTACTTTCCACCGTCGCCCGGAACGCCTTCGATGTTGTAGACGTAGGTTCCCTCCGGTATCTTTGCCAGCGGAAGGGTGTTGCCAATCGCTATAGGAGCCTCGGGCCCAATGTAGATCTCCTGACCGACGAGGACTCCCTCCGGAGCGAGGATGAGCTTCTTAGTTCCGTCCTCGAACTTAACGCGGGCGACGGGGGCGGTCCTTCCCGGGTCGTGAAGTATCTCCTCAACGACTCCCCTGAGGGTCTTCTCCTTCACGATGTTGAGAGGAACGTACTTAACGGCGCCCCTGTACCTGTGGGAAGGAGCTCGGAAGGTCGTGGTTCCCTTACCCCTCCTCTGCTGTATGAGACTCTTTCCCATCTCACATCACCTCAGAACAATCCCAACCTTGCGGCTATTTCGCTCGCGTTATATTCTGGCCTGAGCTTGACGTAGGCCTTCTTCTCCCCCTTCATAGTTATGAGGGTGTTGACCTTCTCGACCTTGACGTTGAACATCTCTTCCACGGCCCTCTTGATGTCCTGCTTGGTGGCTTTCCTGTCCACTATGAAGGTGAGCTTGTTCTCCTTCTCGATGAGCGAAACGGCCTTTTCGGTAACGAGCGGCCTTATGATAACCTTATAGGGGTCCATATCTCATCACCCGTAGATCTCCTTAAGCCTCTCTATAGCTCCCTTCGTCCAGATCGTGAGCCTTCCGGGGTGGGTTCCGGGCGCTAGGAGTTCAACGCCGAGGTTGTCAACGGTAACGACGTCCACTCCTGGGTGGTTTCTCGCCCCCTGGACTATTCCCTCGTTCTTGGCAACGACGATGAGCGGGCCCTTGGCCTTCTTGTAGCGCCTCCCACGCATCTTCCCCTTGCCTGCCCTTATCTTGGTGTTCCTCTTGGCCCTCTCAATGTCGTCCCATATTCCAAGCTTCTTGAATATCTCCCTGGTCTGGGCGGTCTTGAAGACCTTCTGGAGGTCGTCAACAACCACTAACGGAAAGGCCGGAACGTTGTCAACCACGTGACCCCTCGCCCTGACGAGGTCTGGGTTGGCGGTGGCAGCGATGGCGCTCATTATAGCCAATCTGCGCTCCTTCTTGTTGATGTCTTCCCAGATTATCTTCTCGACCTTCGGCGGGTGGGTTCTCCTTCCACCCCTCGCGAACGGGACGAAGGCGGCAAACCTCGGCGGGGTCTTTATCCTCTCGACCCTCGCCATGCCGTGACCCTTACCGATGTTTTCGGTAACGCGTCTCTTTCCAGCGAGCGGGTCCCTTCCCTGGGGCTGTATCCTGTGGGTCCAGGAAGCAATGACAGCTCTCCTGATGAGGTCGGGCCTGAAGGGAGTGCTGAACACCTTCGGGAGCTCTATCTCCTCAACGGGCTCGCCTTCGAGGTTGAAGACCTTAACCTTCATTTATCTCACCTCACTGCTTGGACTCCCTACTGACGTAGGTTATCTGGGGCCTCTCAACGGGCGGCTTCTTCTTGGGCGGCTTTATGGCGGGCCTAACGCGGATTATCCTCTTGAACGAACCCGGAACGCTGCCCTCAATCATGAGGAAGTCGCTCCTAATGATTCCGTAGTGCGGGAAGCCACCCTTCGGGGTTATGTCAATCTCGTTACCATTGAGCACGAGCTTTCCATTCTCGCCTATGGCGATGAGTCTCTTGTTGAACTCGGTCCTGTGGTGGAAGCCCATCTGACCGGCCTGCGGAACGGTCCACATGACCCTTGCGGGATGCCAGGGACCTAGGTTACCGATGTGCCTGCCCTTGCCAGCGCGCTGGGCCTTGTGGAACTGGACCTTAACACCCCAGCGCTTGACCGGGCCCTGTGTTCCTTTACCCTTGGTGACCGCTATGACGTCGAGGAGCTCACCCTCGTGAAGAACTTCGCTCGCTCTAATCTCCTTGCCTATCCTCTCCTTGGCGTACTCGAACTTGGCCTTAACGTCGTCGCCACCGATGGCGTACTCCATGACTTCGGGCTTCTTCTTGAGCTTGATGAGCCAGGGCTGGGTGTGGACGAGAAGCCTGACGTCGACGATCTCGCCGTCGTTGACGAGGTCCTCAAGCTGACCGAGCTTGGCCTTGAAGTCCTCTTCGCCGTAGTTCTTCGGCAGGGTCTTTATGCGCCTCTTGACGTTGTCGTTGAGCTCGTGGAACCAGACCTCGGTGGCGGTCTCAAGGCCGAGGTAGCCCTGTTTGTAGGCCCTTATTCCGTAAACGAAGAGAGGTGGAACCTCCACTATGGTCACGGGCACGAATATCTCCTTGCCCTTGGTGAGCCCGGGGCTGTCGTCTATCATAAGGATGTGGGTCATCCCGGCCTTGTAACCAGCAAAGCCCAGCATCCTGACTTCACTGTCCTTTGGCCACTTTTTGATTCTCGGGACTACACTCCTAGCCCTTTTTCTCGGGCTGAAGGCGAGTGAACCTCTCCTTGGTCTGTGAACCTTTCCCATCTCAATCCCTCCTTATGAGATTGAATATCGCCAGCGTGGCGAGGAGCGCCTCCTCGGTGCGGACGGTTTTAGTTTTCTGATTTGGAATCGTGTTGAGCACGAAGTCAAACTCGTACTCACCGCCGAGGAGCTCCATAACGCCCTTCCTCGGCGAGCCAAAGGCGATACCAACTTCCCCTTCGAGCGGGGGAAGGTTGACCTTTCTCACGTCGCGACCCTTCCGCGAGGTCGCGATTGCCAAATCCAGGTGAGCCTTTTTAAGTGTTTTCGCCAGGGGTTTCCCGCTCAGGTGAACCCTGTAGCCCCAGTACTCAACCGGCTTCGCCGGAACGACCTTGAGGGGCCTCGTTGAGACGACTCTGAACGTTGCCCTGCCCTCAATGTTCCCCTCAACGATTGCCAGCTCGTCGAGCCCGATGTCCGCGTAGATTTTCCTTCCCTTCCGGAAGGCGTAGCCCTCGCGGATTTCCCCAACCTTTGGTTTTCCCTTGAGCTTGTGATGTGGCGTCCTGAGCGGGGGGACGACGCCCACATAGCGGAGCTCTGGCATCAGGGGAAACAGCCTCTTCCTTAGGTACTGCGGTGTTTCCATGTACTCAAGGACCGTTTTTATGAACTTCCCGTCCCTCCCGCCTGCCCTGTAAATCCAGATGTGCTCGACGCCGAAGATTGCGCAGGCCCTCGCAACCTGCCCAACCTTGTACGTTCTGATTTTCGGGTCGTCGGTTTCCTCAAGGAGGGAATCGGGAATGAAGACGTGCCAGGCCATATCTCGCCCCCACTGTCCTCCCTAACCCCAACGCGCTGAAGGGAGCTTATGGAGACTATTTAAAAGGCTTTCGAACCTTGCAACCCTTTTTCGTGATTGGATGTGTGTAATTTTTTTGCAAGGAAACTTTTGCTCTGCAAAAGTTTCATCAAAGTTGTAGCTCCTTATTTGAGAGTCAAATTTTGGAAGATTTTCTTGTTAACTGGCCATTTTGAGTGTGAGAAATCTCCTAGTTGCTTCTTAAGTGGGGTTTAACTTTGGAATCGACACCTGAAGGGCGTCAGAGGAGAACAAACCCATTTTTTTGAAGGATTTTGAGAGTGTTCTCCGTTGAAACGCACCATTTTACAACCAAAATCTGCTCTATTTGAGCCTTTGGACGAGAAGCTACCAACTTTTGGTGAAGTTTTTTCCAAAAGCTTCCCGCGCAAGCGCTGGCGGAAAGTGTTGTGCAGATTTTAAGTGTTTATCTCAAAGCCGTTGAGAATTGAGAGGAGTTCGAGCTTGCGTTTGGTATCGATATAGGACGGACTTTCATCCTCCCTGTGTTCTGTTGTCTCTCATGATCCTTTTCTTCCCGTTCGGCAAGATCATATTGTCTATATCATCAATGTAAGCGCCTGCAATTTTTGATGTACGCTGACCAACCACCACCAACACCAAGCCGAGGAATACCTAGACTTCATCAACTGAATCTCAAGATGAAAAATCAAGGCGCGGGCAAACTTTCGACCTATGAAGATTATCCTCCCCAAGATAATCTCTACTGGGATAATTTTCAAAGCATTGCTCAGTCCACAAATGCCAAACCGTTCCACAGTTCTCTGATCTCACGCGTCGCATCGGGATAAACGCGCTTGAAAGTTATCCTCCAGTAACCGTTTCCGATGTCCTCTATGTCCTCGATGTGGATTTTCACGCCGAGTCTCTCGAAGTGGGTCACCATTTTGTGGGCGGTGCTCACATTTTTCACCCTGACCTTGAAGGTCTCCTCCACTTCCCCACCGCTCGCAACTTCATGGATGCTCTCGACAAACGGCCGGAGGAGGGCCTTGCCGAGGGCCCTCGCGTACTCGTCGAACTCTTCACCCCTGACGCGCTTCTCCGCCAGATAGAATGCCAGCCTCTTGATCCTCTGCATGAAGTACCCGTGTGGCAAGTCAAAGAAGATGCGGGACCCTATTTTGATATCGTTAATGTTGGCATAGGGCGTCACGTACTTCGCTATTTTCCTCATATCGGGTGTCTTCATCACGATGCCCTCCCGTCCCTCCCTGCTGAGCCTTTCGATAAGGTCGTAGAGCTCCTCAATCATTGAACGGTCGTAGAGGCCGAAGACCTCTACCTGTGGAATACCGTACTCCTCGGCGAGTTTATACCTTTCTTCAGCAGGAATGCTCCTCCCAGTTCCTTTTTCCTGGATGTCGAAGAGGAAGAACTGGATGTCCTCCTCAACGTAGGGCGGCCCCTCAACGAGGTAAGGGCTCTCCGGCCCGGCCATCTCCCCAACGAGGACCAGGTTGGGGTAATCCCTGAAGAACTCCTCGTTGATGAAATCGAGTATTCGCTCGGTTGTGAAGGGGCACACAAAACCGCCCCGGGTGAGCGCTAAAATCCTGCCCTTAACTGTGACGACGCGGACGTTGTAGCCGTCAACCTTCTCCTCCACATAGAAGGGCCTTCTCCTGAAGATCCGCCTAATCCCGTTCTCAAGCTGAACAACTCTCTTTATGTGAGGAAATCCGGCGACAACTGTACCGTCTTCGAATACAACGGTTCCCCTCCTAAACCCCCTCGCGGAGTCGCGGAAGCGAACGTATCCAATCCCCTCAAACTCGTCTTCCATAAGGCCGCCTTTTCCCTCGAGAACTTCGAGTCTCCCCTCCGGGAGGCCAAGCTTCAGGAGGAGGTTTCGAAAGATCGAACTGACCATTCTCCCACCGGATGGAATAGGAGACCATCGTTAATAATCCTTATGAATAACTTCCACGTCAAAGACCCTGCCCAGCTCATGTAAGACTGCATCGTACAGCCATTCATACTTCCTCAGATGCTCCCTTCCCCTGCGGAAGTACTCCCCTCCATCAACGCCCATCAGTTCCTTCACCGCACCGAGGAAAATGTACCCAGCCCACGCGAGGGGATAGTTCGTGCTCTGAGCCAGTGCTATCATTTTCTCAGCCGTTTGCTCTGCCTCTTCAAGCTCGCCGAGCCCTATCAGGGAAACCGTCATGTAGGAGAGGGAATCAACGGCCCTACGGTAGTTCTTAATTCTGATGAAGTACTCAGAAGCTTCACCGGCCAGCTCAGCGGCTTTTCCATAAGCGCTCAGGTTGTAGTACGCCTTGGACAGCTCAAAGCGGGCCATGTTAGCGCCAAATGTCAGACCGTTGGCGAGGGCGAGCTCAAGGGCCTGCAGGTAATGCTCAACCCCTTTCTGATACTCTTCCATCTCACAGTACACGTCCCCAACGTGGAAGAGAACTTTAACTTCCCGCTCTGGATCGGGGGGCAAAAGCTTCGAGACCTCCATCTCCCGCATGGCACTCCTCAGGGCCTCGTCCAGATCACCGGTGTAGTACTCGTACTTCGTCCTCTCCATGTGGTACCAGAGCCAGACGAGCGGATCGTTCAGGCTTTCCGCTATGGCCTCGGTTCGTCTGAGGTACTCATTGGCCTTTTCGAACTCATTCTTCTCGATGTAGAGGTCGCTGAGATAGCTCAGCACGTTGGCGAGATGAATTCCTCCCAACCTATCGAGAACCTTCAGCCACAACTCCTCCGCCCTATCAAAGAAGCCCCTCTGGAAATGCACCTCGGCGATCTCGGAATCAACGTAAGGGTTGCCCTCAGCCTCGCTCAGAACCCTCAGGTAAGCTATCGGGAAGTCAACTATGAGGTGTCTGAACCTTCGTATCCTCATCTCGGTCAGATCCTTAAGCCGCTCAAGCCTTCCGGACCGGATCGTGTACCTGAAGGCTTTTATGAAGTCGTCCGGGGAGTTTTTGGAAAGTAGGTACTCCGCGTACTTGAGGTAGTACCCACCCTCATCCCCGTGAATGCCCTTCATTGCGAGGCCGCGTATCAGGTCGTGGAGGAAGTAACTCTCACCGCTCCTCTCCACCAGCCCCTTCCGCAGGAGAGAGTAAAGGACAGAAAAGGCGTTTTTCTTTCCGTAAAGCCTCTTGATGGCCTCATATTCAAGGGGTTCATTAAAAAGAGCCATGAGCGAGAGCATTTCCCTTTCGTCGTCGGTTAACGAATCGTAAGCCTCTGCGAAAATCATATCGAAGAAATTCGTTACGTCCCCGGGAGTTCCCTTTCTGGCCTCAGCGAACAGGTTGAGGGCAAGGGGGTGTCCTCTGGTTACGCCGTAGAGTCTTGCAAACTCCTCGGGCTCCATTTCAACGCCCTTGCTCCTCAACAGCTCGTAAGCATCCCCTGGTTCAAGGCCCTTGAGGTGTAAATAAAGAACGCCATCCCAGAGACCGAGGTTCGGCCTCTCTCGCGAGAGGAGCACGAGCTTTCCGCTTCTTAACCTTGAGGAGAGGAACGAGACGAGCCTCATAATCACGTCATCGCGGCACTTGTGGAAGTCATCGAAGACGATTTTTGCCCTTGTCTCCTCAACCCCTTCTAGGACGAGCTCGAAGATCGCCCGCTCTTCCCTGTTGCCGCTCCTAAGGTAATCAAGGAGGAGATGATAACCCCTCGTGTTGAGGAACAGCCCGAGCTGCCAGGCCAAGTAATCGAAGCTGTCTACCTCACTCAGCTGATACCAGAAAGCGTCCCCAAAGACCTTAGCCGCCAGACTTGTCTTTCCTATACCTGCTATTCCATATATCACGATGATGCTCTCCCCCGCGGAGGCAAGCTTGGAGATCTCCGATCGCCTGCCAACGAAGAGGCCAATCCGGGGAAGCCTGCCCTCAAGCAGGGGGACTTCGTAGCGAACGCGATCTGCCGTCTGGAGCACTACACCCCCGGGTTCAAAACTTATCCTGAGCTCGCTAACTTTGAGAGAGTAAACCCTGACGTTCCGTCCCCTTATCCTGATCCACCTTCCTTCCACCAGCCCGAGACGCTCCAGCAGTCTAAGTCGCCTCGACACGTCGGTCTCGTCCTTCTGAAGGATACGGGCGAGCTCGCGCGGGTTAAATGAACCTGACTTGAGTATAGAGAGTATCTGAAGGTTTGTTTCGTTGGATATGAGCCTCAACATCTTCACTGTGTCCATCGAGGACACCTTGATCTCCTTACGCGTTCAAACTACTTATGGGTATCGAAAAAGAAGATCAGCGGGGACGCTCCTCCATCGCGTCCCTGATCTGCTTCATTATGAAGGTCTCTTCCGCCCGGAGCACTTTCACGACGACCTCCCTGCTGAGATTGGTCTCCCTCACTATGTAATCGACCAGCTCCCTCCTGACCCTCGCCAGCATGTTCACCCCCTCTTGGGGAAGTTGAGGATCGCAAGGCCAACGAGAGAGAGGGCAACAAGGCCGAGGTACACCGGGTTCCTTTCGCTTCCCGATGGAAGCTCGTACTTAACGATCCCGTCCTCGAACTTGATGTTCTTAGCCCCCTTCGGCAGGACGAGGGTTATAGTTTCAACGAGTCTGCCCTGACCGCCCAGTATGGGCTCAACGGTCGTCAGTACCAGGGTGTTCCCGTTCTGGGCGGAGAGCGTCGTGTCCTTGTCCCCAATCCTTATCTCCCAGTGGGATCCCCCGTTGATCGCCGCCCCCAGCATCGTGTACGTGGAAGTGATCCTGTTGTTCGTGTCGTCCCATTCGATCTTCATCCCCTCGTACTGGGCGTCCGTCCTCTTGTTTTCAAACTCCCTTTTCAGCATGTAGGTTGTGGGGTAGCTCTGCTTCATCTGGAGGTAGAGGTTCGGAGTGAACTTCCAGGCTTCCTCAACCCGAGCGTTGCCGGCTTCATCCACTACCATCTTCATCGTGCCGTCTATCTTGTACTCAACGATCTTAACGTCCTGGGCAACTGCAAGAGGAACGATCAGGAGCAGGAGTAGAAAGACAAGGAGCCACCTCATCCCCATCACCTCAGCCTGAACGTGCTAACTATCTCCTCACCAAGCCGATTGTACTGGTCGTTGTTCCTCGGGAAGGAGTAGACGACGGCAAAGCCAATACCGTTGGCGGTGAAGTAGCGGGCAACGGCCGCATAATCCCCCTGATCAGAGGACAGCGAGTAAAGAACCGTGTAAACGTCCATCCCCGCTATGGTCGACTGCGTTTCCTGCCTGGCGTTTACCTCAATGCCCCCCTGGGCAAGACTGTCCTCAAAGGCGTTCACCATATCCTCCACGCCAACTCCCTGGAAGTAGAGTACCATGAACTCGAAGTTCCCATCCTGGCTGACGAGATAAACCATGCCCTCATATTTATCCGGTGCTCCCCAGTCAGCGGGGTACTGGAACGAGAAGTACTGACCTGAATAGGTTGCCCACCCCTGACCTCCGTTTCCACCGTTGCCTCCAGCGTTTCCTCCGGTATTACCGTTGTTCTCCCCGGTGTTCTGGTTTCCAGCGTTTCCACCGTTGTTCTGATGGAGGCTTATCCCCCACTTGGTCAGCACATCCGCAGGGAGCCCCGGGAGCTCGGGGGGAACAACACCCGAGGAATGGAGGGATGCAACGTCTATTATGAAGTGGGGCCCGCTCATCGCCGTCTGCCAGCTCTTCTGAACGCCAACCTGGACGGCCTCTTGGAAAGATGCACCGTCGTTTATCGCAGTCGCCTCCACCGGCACGATGCTTCCGCTGGGAAGCTTGATCAGAGGAAAGGCATGCCCCGGGATCAGAACGATGTAAGCCTTCAACCCCTGCGACATGGCCAGCGAAGCGAACCACAGTGCGAGATCTATACACGTCCCGCTCTTGTCCCGTATCACGTCCCTGGGAAACATTATGTGCTCGGAGAACTTTCCGGTCCAGTAGCCCTCGGCCTCGGTCTTGTATGAAAAGCCGTTCACTCTCGCCAGCTCCCACATGCCGCTGAGGCTCTTTATGGCCTCCTCATCGCTCAAGCTGGCTCCAGCACCCCCCGCCAGTTTGTTTCCTAAGTCTGCGAACTCCCTTACCACCGGATCGCTGGGAGTTACCCACGCGGCCAAGAGGGGAGCGTTGCTGAAGGTGTCGTAAAAGCTTCCTGTGCTTTCCTCGGGAGCGAGGGAAGAGAACACGAAGTCGTTCACGCCGAGTATTGTCAGGGGCTTGGTTACACTCTCCTCCCGGGTTCTCCCGTTCACCTCATAGGTTATGGTTATCCTCAGGTTCGAAGGGGTTGCGGCCGTTAACTTCGTGACCTCACTCGACAGTATCGGATAGTAGAAGTCAACGACCGCTCCCCCCGGCACGAGGACTGGGTAACTCTTCACGGACTCTGAAGCGTAGTTGTCTATCGAATACCTGATCTGGATGTTCCTTATCGGTCCATCCCCTGTGTTCCGGAGAACTACTTTAGCAACCCAGAAGCCGAGTTTTGGATTGCCGTATACCTTGTAGGCACCCGACATTATCTGCTCAAGGCTGTAAACCTTGTACTCAAGCCTTCCCTTTCCCTTCCCACCAAAGGCGCCGACGTAGCCGGCCAAACCAAAAATCAAGAGGAGCACCAAAACCACCGAACCTATAACCCTGGGGTTCATAGCATCACCGGTCCAGAATAGGGCATCAAAGTACTTACGGCGTTGGTTTGAGAAAAATCGTCAAACCCAAACAGGGCAAGGGAGAAGACAGAAAACGCAAAAAGAAGTGGAGAAACGTTCAGCGCTTCATCGTGGAGAGGACTTTCGTTGTTACGTCGTTTCCTTCCCTGTCGTAAATCCTGTAGTAAGCACTGTATGGCAGCTTCATCTTGGCCCTGTGCATGGCACCGAGGGCGAACTTAAGGTGCTGCTCGTTCACCCAGACGGTGAGTATCTTCTGATCCTTCTTTACGCGAGCGGCGAGCCCGATCGGCTTTCCGAAGGGCCTGCGCATACCGTTTCCGTAACGGTCGGCCTTCCTTCCGGTGGCCATCGGGTTCTCACGGAGCACCTGGAACGGGTAAACGCGAATCTTGAAGTGGTAGTTGCTCCTGCCGACGTTCTTCTGGAGGTACCTGTTGACCTGAATACGAATCGCCTCGAGGGCGTTCTGCCTTATCTGCATGGCCTGCTCGGCGTGGAGGCTGACCTCGTATTCAAACTCGGCCGAGAGGTTGCCCATGTCGAATATCGTTATCTTCGGTCCCGGGGCACCGCGTATGTATTCCCTCCTCGTGTAAGCGGGCTTGTCAACGTCCCTATCGATCTTCGCCGGTCTAAGTCCCATAATCTCACCTCCAAATGAGCGTGAACCAGAGCCTAAACTTAGGCGAGTTGAGACCCTTATAAAAGTTTTGGACGTTCATATATCTTTCACCTTCGTCCCTTCGATTATCAACCCGAGCGAGAAGGGTAGAAACGTCAGGAGCGCAAGGTTCAGGGTCAGCCCGACGTTCACCTCTCCTAGCGAGTACGCTATGCCGAAGAGCATTCCTCCAATGAAAGTCGAGAGGTTCTGGACGGCGTTTACCCCACCTATCGCGAGCGATGAGCGGTGGTAGCTCGCCAGAACTTTCCTCGAAATAGGTCTGAAGCTCTGGAAGGCGAAGAGGGCAAAGAATATCCCGAGGAAGACCGTAGGGGCCGTCTTTATCGAGGCCAAAATCGGTGATATTCCCGCGAGAAGGGCGGTGAGCTTTACCATCCTCGCCTCGCTTCTAACATCAGCAACCCACGAGACGAAGTAGCTGAGCAACGCCGAGAGGAAGCTAACCCAGCCGAGTAAAACGGCAGTCCTCTGCTTGTCGAGGTTCAGAGCCTCTGAGACGTAGACGTACGTTATCTCGCCCGAGGTGAAGGCCACTATAACCGCCATCAGAGAGGCGATTGTTAAAACCCTCCCCGGGTTTAAGCTCGGCTTCTCGCTCTCAGGTGTTTTCTTCTTCCTCGGCGTTATCAGGTCGAAGAGGAGGTAGTAGCTGAGGAGCATTATAAAACCCGTCAGGACGAAGAACGTCGAAGAAATCCACATCTGGCCGGCTAAACCGAGCCCAACCGTGTAGGCGTAGACGTAGTTGCCGAGAAGCGAAGCGATGCTCCCGAAGAAGAAATAAACCGCAGTGACGCGCGCCCTTATCTCCTTCGGTGTCGTTACTGCCAAAACGAACTGGGCCATCGGCCAGCTTATCCCGTTGAGGAAGCCGTTGAGGAGCTTTATCCCCACGACCTGGGGCCAGGTTGAGGTCAGCGGGTAGAGCTGAACAGCTATTGCGTTCCCCATCATGGCAATAGCGCCGAGGTAGACGAGTTTCTTGCCCCTCTCAAGGATGAGACCACCGAGGACGGAGGAGAAGGCCCTCGCGAGGACGAACGACATCGAGACGAGGGAAACGGCGAACATGCTCGCCCTGAGTATGTCGCGCGTGTAGAAGGCTATCGCAGGTGTAGCCAGACGGAAGGCTATCGTTCCGGTGAAGGCTGAGAATATGAGGAGCAGTATTCCCGCGAGCCGTCTCCGTTCCATTAGACCACCTTCTGAGCGTTATGTGCTTGACTTAAAAGATTTGGCCCCCGAAAGTTTTTCGAAAACCTAACCGATTGGTGCGTTTAGTTTCAGGTTTACGATGTCCTACCCGAACGAAGGCTTTTTACAGGGATAGGTTAACACGGCTTGAGGTGATTGTAATGGAGCTCCGCTTCGACATGCAGTATGAGGACGCTTACAGGGAAGTCTACGAGATGGTGAAGCCGAGGTACAAGCTCTTCACCGCTGGCCCGGTTGCCTGCTTCCCCGAGGTTCTCGCGATAATGAGCGTGCAGATGTTCAGCCACCGCTCGGCCGAGGCGAAGGCCGTTCACGTTGACACCCTCGAGAGACTCAAGAAGTTCCTTGAGGCTGACAGTGGCGAAATAATTCTCTTCCCGAGCTCGGGAACGGGCTTTATGGAGTCGGCCGTCAGGAACGCCGTCCCGCGCGGTGGAAAGGTCCTCGTCACAATCATCGGCGCCTTCGGAAAGCGCTTCGCAGACGTCGTCGAGGCCAACGGGAGGAAGGCGGTAATATTTGAGAAGGAGCCAGGACAGGCCGTTAAGCCCGAGGAGCTCGACGAGGCTTTGAGAAAGAACCCCGACGTCCACGCGGTCACGATAACCTACAACGAGACCTCGACCGGTGTCCTCAACCCGCTCCCCGAGCTGGCCAAAGTGGTTCACGAGCACGACAAGCTACTCTTCGTTGACGCCGTCTCGGCAATGGGCGGAGCGGACATAAAGTTCGACGAGTGGGGCATCGACCTCGTCTTCGCGAGCAGTCAGAAGGCCTTCGGCGTCCCGCCGGGACTCGCGGTTGCGGCGGTCAGCGAGCGCGTCTTCGAGATAGCCGAGAAGATGCCCGAGCGCGGCTGGTACTTCGACCTACCGCTCTACAGGAAGTTCAACGAGAAGAAGAAGGGAACACCTTCAACGCCACCGCTCCCGCAGATATTCGGCCTCAACGTCGTTCTCAGGATAATCGAGAAGATGGGCGGCAAAGAGGCCTGGCTCGACATGTACAGGAAGAGGAGCGAGATTATACGCGAGGGAGTCAAGGAGATGGGTCTCGGAATTTTAGCTGAACCGGGCTACGAAAGCCCGACGATAACTGCCGTTGTCGTCCCTGAGGGAATGAAGGGAATAGATGTTTACAACGCCATGCGCGAGCGCGGTTTCGAGTTGGCTAAAGGCTACGGAAGCGTCGCTGAGAAGACCTTCAGGATTGGAAACATGGGTTACATGACCTTCGATGACATCCGCGAGATGCTCGACAACCTCAGGGAAGTCATAGAAAAGCTTAAGGCCTGATTTCTCTTTCTTTTCAACTATGCGGAGGAGAACGGTTCTGGTAGTCCTGTGGCTTATCGGAAACGTCCTCGTCTTCTGGGCAGTTGCCTTAACAGCGAGCGGTTACTCCTTAGAGGGGTACCTTCCCTGGGAGAGCTCCAAGGTTTTTACTTACTCCCCGGTTCTCCACTCCAAGCCCGGCGACAAGCCGACTGAAATCCTCTACATGGTCGGGCGGAACGGCGAGCTGTACTATTACATCGTCTGGCGCGACGAGTACTTCAGCAACTCCCTAATAGACAAGCTTTACCGCCTCATGAGGGGCCTAATCTACGGCACCAGCGAGGACGTCGAGGTATTTGGGGTGGTTCCTGAGAACAGTTCGTTTTACTTTCAGACCTACGGCCACTCCTCCGTTCACGGGAAGATACTTCCAGACGGCTCGTGCCTGTGGTCTGAACGCGGGCTGACGATTCCCAACTGCACCGTTAACGGAACCCATGTGAAGCTCTACGTGGTCACGTGGAATCATATGCTCTCACTTCTTCCCGAGAACGACACCGTGCAGGTTTTCCCAGAGATGAGACACATGACTCCCGAGGACTATGTAGCGCTTGGCATGGTCAAGCGAACGAAGTACAGCATCGCGGGTATAGCCTTCAACTCGCTAACAGCATCTCTTGTAGTCACGGTTCTCCTGAACATTATTCTCTTTGTCCTCTTGAGGCGGTGGCTCCTCTTAAGAAGAGGAAGAAAAAACCTGAGAAGCCGCTTGCTATTTAGACGAGAGGTTTGAGCTCCCCGTTCTCTATTTTGTAAATCCTGTTTATCTTCTTCATTCCCGTTCTCCAGTCCCTCTTCAGCTCGACGAGGACGTCGAAGCGGTCGAAGGTCTTCTCGTCTATACCGAGCCAGTGCATAACCTCGGCCTTGAGGTCGTCGGTCATGGCCAGCGAGGTGACGATGAAGGCGTAGTCGTCTATCAGCTCGTCCAGAATCCTCGGGACGCTGACCGTGTGGAGGGTGTCTATTACCACGTAGTCAGGGCCGAGCTTTCTGAGCTTCTCAATGACTTCTTCCGTCCTTTCATCCGTCGAGCGCCGGTCGAAGGCAGTATCAATGACCTCGATGTTCGGCTTGAAGGGCTTGAATTCGCCGTAGGCAGTTACTACCGCTACCTTCCAGTCGTCGGGCACGTAGTGGAGTAGCGCTTCCACGAGCTTCGTCTTTCCGCTCCTGCTCGTTCCGACGATTAGTATGTCCTTCCTTCCGAGAACCTCTTCCCTCAGGAGCTCCATCTGCTCGGGCCTTGCCGAGCCGTAGCGTATCAAATCCTCGGGCTTGAAGATGTAGACGCCCATTCGCTTCACCGTAGGTAGTTCTCGCCGGGGGTTATAATTCTGCCGTTCGAGTGGTTGTGCCTTTGAAATTCTTCTTTGATGTTATGACATCATATTTTGTATTTTCTTGTCATCTTCTCGTGAATTTCCTGGAAATTTCATCATTTTTGGCGAAAATTCAAAATTTTCTGCACAAAGGCAATAAACCCGAAGGCACTCTGACGAAAATTGGGTGATTGATATGAACGCTCTCCAAATTGTAAGCAGGAAAATTGACCCGATCGCCGAGGTTCAGACGAGGGCTATAACTTATCTCACCGGCGAGCTGTCGAGGAAAGGCTTCCGCTGGTTGCTACCGGTGATGCTCAGCTCGATAACCGACCCGCTCTGGCCCGAGCCTTCCTCCGAGGAGGCCCTGAGACCGCCGGAGGTCGAGGTCTACGGGGAAAAGCTCAGGCTGATGCATAGTATGATACTCCACAAGCAGATGGCCGTCGCGATGGGGATAGATAAGCTCTTCGTCCTCTCTCCAAACGTGAGGCTTGAGAGCCGTTTGGCTGACGACGGAAGGCACGCCTACGAGTTCACCCAGCTCGACTTCGAAATTGCCCGCGCGAGCATGGACGACGTTATGGGCCTGATAGAAGAGCTCATCGTCGGCCTGTTCCGCGAGTTGAGACCGTTCGTCTGGGAGTCCTTCGAGAGGGAGCTTCCAAAGCCGAGGAGGCCCTTCAAACGCTTCACCCTTGAGGAAATCCTCGAAGAGTTCGGGAGCGAGGAAGAGGCGAGCAGAGAAATGGGAGAGCCCTTCTGGATAACGGGGATCCCGAGGGAGTTCTACGACAGGGAAGTTGACGGAATCTGGAGAAACTACGACCTCTATTTGCCTGAAGGCTACGGCGAGGTTTCGAGCGGTGGCGAGCGGGAGTGGGAGTACGAGAAGATACTGGCCAAGATACGCTCGGCCGGTCTGAGCGAGGAGGCCTTCAGGCCGTACCTTGAGGTGGCCAAGGCCGGTCTCCTTAGGCCCAGCGCGGGAGCCGGAATCGGCGTCGAGAGGCTAATCCGCTACATCGTCGGAGCGAAACACATAGCCGAAGTCCAGCCCTTCCCGAGGATTCCGGGTGTTCCGGCGGTCATCTGATTCTCGAATCCTTTTTATTGTGGTTTTCTCAAATTCTCTCGGTGGGAACATGGGGTTGTTCGATTTTCTGAGAAGGCCGAGGAAAGGTGAATCCAGAGAGTTCATAGCGTCGAGGAAACCGGTCGCGAAGTTCAGGGTGGAACAGATCCTTAACGTCCTCGGCAGGGAGACGCTGATTGGAACCGTTGAGGGGATAATATACCCCGGCTACAAGGTCAAAGGGCGGAGCATCGCCCTAATCCGAGAAATCCAGAAGGAGCGGAAAAAGGTTGACTTCGCGGTTGACGGCGACAGGGTCGCGCTAATTCTTGAGGGGAAGACAAACGCTAAAAAAGGCGACGTCCTCGCGGTCTACCAGTCGTGAGGTGGGAGCATGATAATCCTCGACGACCACTTCCACGTTGACCCCTTCAAGGGCCTCTTCCTCGAGGCGGTGAAGCAGTTTCACAGGGCTGGAGGAACGCACCTGATGGTCGTCTACAAGACGGCCCACGACTACGGCTTTCCTGGTCTGAAGGCAGAGGACTTCATGAAGGCGATGGACTTTCACATCGAGCTCGTCGAGAGGATAAATCGTGAGACGCCCGTTAAGGCCTTCGCGGTGGTCGGCGTCCACCCAGCGGAGTTCGTCTATCTGGCAGAGCAGAAGGGCCTTGAATATGCCAAAAACGAGGTCATGAGGGCCCTCGAATATGCCCAGAAGCTCTGCCTCGAAGGCAAGGCCGTTGCAATAGGAGAGATAGGCAGGCCACACTACGAGGTTCCGCCTGAGATATGGAACGCCAGCATAGAGCTCATGAAGTACGGGATGAGCCTCGCCAAAGATGCCGACTGCGCGGTTCAGCTCCACACCGAGAGCTTCGACGAGGAGAAGTTCAGGGAGCTTGGAAGGTATGTAAGGGAAGTAGAGATAAAGCCTTACAAGGTCGTCAAGCATTTTTCCCCACCGCTCGTGAAAGTGGCCGAAGAAGTCGGCGTCTTTCCGAGCATAATAGCGAGCAGGAAGAACATTGAGGAGGCGATAAAGCAGGGCAACCGCTTCATGATGGAGACGGACTACATAGACGACAAAAGACGGCCGGGAGCGGTTCTCGGCCCGAAGACAGTTCCGAGAAGAACGAAGGCCTTCCTCCAGAACGGCCTGTTCACCGAGGAGGACGTCTACAAAATCCACGTCGAGAACCCGAGGAAGGTCTACGGGGTGGAGATGGAGGAGTAAAGCTTAGGAGATGTCTGCAGGGCAGGAGGTCACTGCTTTTTATCTACCTTTTCAAAGGGGTTGTATATTCTCAGTCCTTCAATCCTCTTAAAGTCTTTAACGTTCCTCGTGACGAGAGTTAAATTGTGAACGAGTGCCGTCGCCGCTATAACTGCATCCGGGAGCTTTATACTAACCCTTCGCCTGAGTTCAATGGCAACGTCTCCTATCTCATCAGTGAGTGGTATGACGTTTGCGAAGCTTATGAACTCCTTTGACTTTTCAAAACCCTCTTGAGTGTGTCCTTTCCAGCCAAGGAACTCTATTTTTGTGATTATGGAGACGTTGAAGCTTCCTCTAAGGATTTCCTCAATCGTTGGAAGTTCCTCTTTAGGAATGGCGTCCGCAAGGTAGTAGATGAGAATGTTGGTGTCAATCAAAAATCTCTCTCCCATTCCTCCCTCAGCTCCCTGAGGCTCTTCTCAAGGTCCTTCTTGCCCTTATAAATACCCCTATATCTTGACGGATCAAAGAGCTCGCCCTTAACTTTCTCCCAAAGTTCTGGCGGTATTATCACACCCTTAATTCGTCCATGCTCATCGTATATATACTCAACACCTTCCATTCTCTCACCATCATTACTAAGAACTGTGGCATATTTAACCCCTTCGTCAGACCTCCGCCTTCCTTACCACCCTCACAACCCCGGGCTCTCCGATTTCTCCCTCGACTTCGAAAGTTCTACCCAAAAACCGCTCCACGACCCAGACATTGGTGACGAGGTGGTTCGTGATTTCTGCAACGCCTATCTCTCCGCCCGCGAAGGCCAGGAACGGTATCAGCTGGTCGCCGAGGAACCTGTCAACGGCCTTCCTCGGCGTCAGTTGCTCAATCAGCTCTTCAGCGGCTTCCCTGCCGACTACCTCTGCCGGCTTTCCGCGCTTTCCGAGGGCGTCTCCAGCTAACCTAAGCGAGTCCGTCTCGGCCCAAACCACTATTCCGCTTCCGGGCCCAAGAGAACGTGATACTTCAGTCTCTATCTCAACAGGGGCATTGAAAAACTCTCTCAATCTCTCCTCCGCCGATTTCGCCTGCCTCTCCGCGACGTGGGCCGGTAAATTTGTCGCGTGGCTTATCCCGGCGAAGCTATCTACTTTATTCCACTCAAGGGCAACGAGGGGCTTTTTACTCTCCCAGGGTTCAACACTTCCCGTGACAAGGCCACCACCCTTAGGGTAGTGCCCCCTCCTCTTGAGCTCAATCTCTGCCCTCAGGCCCATCTTTTCGAGCGCGAAGAGCGTAACGTTCCTCAGGTAGTCAACCGGCGGGCTCCAGGGCACGTCGGTTCCGCCTGTTATCTCGAAACTTCCGCCGATGAAAGCCATCGCAGGAAGCAGCGCCTGGAGGACGAGCGTTATACTACCTGCCGTCTTTATAGGGACTTTGACGTGCTTCGGCTCGGCCCTTCCGGGAACGAACTCGAGGACCGTAGAGCCAACTTTTGCCCCCTTAACCCTCGCGTTGCTCAGCTCTTTGAGTGCTAAAATCCCGTGCAGGTGCTGGGGCCTTAGCCCGGGGTTCGGGCGGTTTGCCCTTATCCTGTGAATCCTCACCGGCTTCCCTGTGATTACAGACAGGGCTACGGCCGTTCTGAGTATCTGTCCCCCTCCCTCGCCGTACGAGCCGTCTATCTCAACCCACTCCATTCTCCCACCCTAATGCAGTTTCACAATAGCCTAAAAACGTTAATGCCGTCAAAATGAAACTCATCTCTTAGACTTCAAGCTCAGGCCCTCGAATTCTGAAGGTATGAAGCCAAGGTTCACCATCACGGCTATTTCAAGGGCCTCTTCCTTCTCAACTCCTTTCTCCACGAGTTTTTCAAAGATTTGAAGTATGAACTCAAGGTTCCGGTAATTGAAGAGCCATTCGGGGTAATCCTCCAGAAGGCCCCTCTCCACAGACACTCCGGTTCTTCGCTTGAGCTCTTCCGCGAATTCCTCTTTTGACATTGGGGGTATCTTTACCCGCACCCCAAAGGGAAGTCCCATGTATTTGGAGGGCCACACAGTTTCTACAATTACCTGTTTGCCCTCCATCATGAGCCTCAAGACTTCATCAGGCTCCGGTTCCGTCAGCAAAACTGCACCGGGTGGAATGAGGGGCCTCAGATTAACTGCCCTCAGGTTTACCACGAGAACAGAGAAGCCCAGAGAGAATGCGGCCGCAATGCTGATGGCCAAACCCCTGCGTTTTGCACGCCCGGCCCTCTCCTCCATCAGCTTTGAGTAGAGTTCCTCGCTGACGAGGGTGAGCTGGTAAACGGTCTCTGCACCCTCAAGATGAAGGACACCGTTGGAGAGGAGTTTGAGGCCGAGCCTCGCGAGAGCCGAGCTCAGTGAGGTCTCGGTTCGGGTCGTTATTGCTCCCTTACCCTTAACGTTCTCGACCCCCCTGCTCACAAGTCGGTAGTCGGCTGGAAAGAGACCCCTGGCGTTGAAGAACTTTTCGAGCGCTTCCTTCGCCTTCTCCTCGCTAACCGCGTATACCTTAACGAACTCGACATTGTCGGCAGCGTCCACACCTATGAAAACGACTGCGTCACGGCGCTCCCTCGGGAGGAGTACTTCGTCCATCGCCCCACCTCAGAGGCTCATTGCTCCAAGGAGCTCACCAGTCTCTATGTTGATTATCGTGACTTCCCTCTTCCTCGTGTCGAGCAAGGCGACGCTCTTAACGCCGGTAAGGTAACCGCAGACCTCGCCGGGGTTGACGAGTATCGTCCTCCCCTCTTCCCTTATCTCGTAGTGGTGGGTGTGACCAACGATAACCACGTCGTAGAGCCTGCTGCGGGCCAGGGCACGAACGATCCTCTCATCGGTGCCGTGTGTCACGGCTATCTTCATTCCATCGGCCTCAATTTCTAAGATCTCATCGCATATACCCAGGGCTTCGTAGAGGCCTTTCCTCTCGCCGTCGTTGTTACCGAAAACACCCTTGAGGGGAGCCTTTAGTTTCCTCAGCTCTCCCGCGACGAACGGGGCAACGTAGTCGCCGGCGTGGATCACGAGATCAACGTTCCTCTCGTTGAGGAACTCCACAGCCTTCCTTATAGCAGGGAGGTTATCGTGGGTATCGCTCATTATTCCAATCAGCATGATACCACCTTGATGAAAATAGTCGGGCCGGTTTATTAGGATTATCCCGGAGAATGATCAAATGGACACAGCCGTCGTACTGCCAAGGTTTATTAGGGGGAGGGGGTACTTGGTGAAAGGTGGTGGGATGTTCAGCGGAAGGGCCCTCATACCAGTCAAGATCATCAAGCCCTTCGAGGACTGGAAAACCGGTGACATAGCGCTCCTTGAGGACTGGAAGGCCAAGGTACTCTGGGAGACGGGCATAGGGGAGATAGTGGACGAGACGGACAAGATAATCGGTGAGATAGACAAGATGATAGCAGAGGAGAGGGAGAGCCAACCCCTCGTTCCGATTCCGGCAGGGCTATATGAGAGGGCCGAGTTTTACATATATTACCTCGAGAACTACGTGAGACAGAACCCGGGCGAGAGCATTGAAGTGTTGAGTGTGAAAATGACCAAACTCGCCAACCTAAAGAAGAAGTACCGCTATCTCAAGGAAATGCGCTTTAAGAAAATACTTGAAGCGGTAAGGCTGAGACCCAACAGCCTTGAAGTTCTAGGCAGGCTTTCCCCGGAGGAGAGGAGGATCTACCTGGAGCTTTCTAAAATCAGAAACGAATGGCTGGGTGAGGGATGATGGATAGGGAGGACATGATATCCCGCTTCGCAACGTTCCTCCGTGAGTACAAGGACGACGATGGAAACCCCATCTACTTAAACAGGTTGAAGGATCTGCTCACGGTCGTCCCGAAGAGATCGCTGACCATAGACTGGGCCCATCTGAACTCATTCGATCCCGAACTAGCACAGGAGCTTCTTGAGAACCCCGAAGAGGTTCTGATGGCCGGAGAAGACGCCATACAAATAGTCCTCCGCGAGGACCTCATGTACTCGGAAGAGCTCAAGATACACGCGCGCTTTTACAACCTCCCCCACACGCTACTCGTTAAGGAACTGGGGAGCGAGCACATAAACAGGCTGATTCAGGTCGAGGGGATCATCACGCGCATCAGCGAGGTCAAACCCTTCGTCCAGAGGGCGGTTTTCGTATGCAAGGACTGCGGGAACGAGATGGTAAGGCTTCAGAGGCCCTACGAGAACCTTGTCAAGCCGGCCAAGTGCGACGCCTGCGGCTCAAGAAACGTCGAGCTCGACGTCGAGAAGAGCCGCTTCATAAACTTCCAGAGCTTCCGCCTCCAGGACAGGCCGGAGAGCCTTAAAGGCGGTCAGATGCCCCGCTTTGTGGACGCAATACTTTTGGATGATCTCGTCGATACCGCTCTGCCGGGCGATAGGGTTCTCGTGACCGGAATCCTGCGCGTCATCCTCGAGCAGAGGGACAAGAGGCCGATTTTCAAGAAGGTTCTTGAGGTGAACCACATAGAGCAGCTCAGCAAGGAGATAGAGGAGCTCGAGATTTCGCCGGAGGACGAGCAGAAGATCCGCGAGCTGGCTAAGAGGAAGGACATCGTTGACGCGATAGTGGACTCGATAGCTCCGGCCATCTGGGGGCACAGGATAGTCAAGAAGGGAATCGCTTTGGCGCTCTTCGGCGGTGTGCAGAGGGTTTTGCCAGACGGGACGAAGCTGAGGGGAGAAAGCCACGTTTTGTTGGTTGGAGATCCTGGAGTAGCGAAGAGTCAGCTCCTCCGCTACGTGGCCAATCTGGCGCCGAGGGCGATTTACACGAGCGGTAAGAGTTCAAGCGCCGCCGGTTTGACCGCTGCAGCAGTCAGGGACGAGTTCACGGGCTCGTGGGTGTTGGAGGCTGGTGTTCTCGTCTTAGCGGATGGTGGGTTCGCCTGCCTGCACCCGGATTCACGGGTTCTTGTAGATGGGAAATACCAGAGAATTGAAGACCTCTTCGAGCTTGAGAAGTCATACAAGGCGCTCTCCGACGGCCAAATCGTGGACATTCAGGAGAAGGAGATGGAAGTTACGGCCCTCGACCTCGGAAGCATAAGGACAAAGACTTCTAAGGCCACAATAATCCGCAGGAAGCCCTGGAAGGGAGAGCTGTTAAAGCTCAAGTTCCGCTCGGGCAACGAGGTAACCCTAACTCCCGACCACCTTCTCATAGATGGTAAGACCCTTGAGTGGAAGGAGGCGGAGAGGTTTAAGGTTGGAGAGAGTGTCATCGGACTTGATGAAAACTTCAACCCCCGCCCAGATGAAATCGTCTCCATTGAGCGCGTTCCATACGAGGGCTACGTTTACGACCTCTACGTGCCGGGTGAGCACAACTTCCTGGCCGAGGGAATCATAGTTCACAACTGCATAGATGAGTTCGACAAGATGAGCGACCGCGACAGGAGCGCGATACACGAAGCGTTGGAGCAGCAGAGCTACCACTACGACTTCGAGCTTCTCTTAGCGGACGGCAGGAAGGTGAAGATAGGCGAGCTGGTGGATTCTCTCATAGAGGCCAACCGGGATAAAGTGATAATCGGCAAGGACACCGAAATACTTCCTGTTGATGATATTGAGCTTTTGGCCTACGATCTCGAACGGAAGGAAATCGTGAAGGTTAAGGCAGACCGCGTGAGCAGGCACAAAGCGCCGGATAAGTTCATACGGCTGAGGTTTTCAAACGGCAGGGAGATAGTTGTCACGCCCGAGCACCCGATTATGGTGTGGGAAGACGGCGAGATAAGGGAGAAACCTGCCGAGAATGTTACTGTGGACGATGTCGTGCTCGGAGTTGCAAGGTACCCCATTGAGATCGAGCAGTTCGACGAACCGCTCAGGGACGAGAGGGCGGCCTGGAACAGGCAGGACTACCTCTACTCCCTGGGAATAGTGTCAAAAATAAAGAATGCCCCAGGCCGCTACGAGGTGAAGCCCACCGAGAGAACCTTCCCGGGGGAGCTTTTGAAAAAGCTCGGTGAGGCAGGTAAAAACATCCACTTCAAGCTCTCAAGCAGGTACTATGCCAAGAGGCCCCTAGTTTCCAAATCTATTCTGAGGAAGGAAATAAGGCGGCTGATAGAGCACCTTGAAAGGGTGAGAGAACTGGCCAGCAAAGAGCCCCCGAAGGCACTCAAGTACCTCAACAAGTCGAGGATATCCTTCAAATATGGCCTTAATGCAATAACCCTTCGGAACAGGATAGAGAGAGGCGATCCAACCGCCCTGTCCATACTCAGAACAGAGGTCGAGAGGGAAGCCGAGAGAATAGAGCGCGTAATAGAGGAGGTCGAGGAGCTCCTAAACGGCAACGTTAATTTCCTGAGGGTCACAAAAGTCGAAAAACTTCCTAACGACCGCTGGGAGTGGGTCTACGACGTAACCGTCGAGCCGTATCACCTCTTCGTCTCTCACGGGCTGGTTCTCCACAACACAATAAGCATCTCCAAAGCGGGCATAACCGCAACTCTGAACGCGAGAACTACCGTTATAGCCGCCGCCAATCCGAAGTTCGGCCGCTTCAACCGCATGAAGTCCCTTCCAGAACAGCTCGACCTCCCACCAACGCTCCTCAGCAGGTTTGACCTGATATTCCTCCTGCTCGATGAACCAGACGAAAAAATTGACGCGAGCATAGCGGAGCACATACTGCGCGTCAGGCGCGGTGAGGCCGAAGTGGTCACTCCAAAGATTCCCTACGACCTGCTCAAGAAGTACATAGCCTACGCGAGGAAAAACGTCCATCCCGTCCTGAGCAGAGAAGCTATGGAGGAGATCAAGCGTTACTACGTTAAGATGAGGAAGGGGCTGAGAAGGAGCAGTGATGACGGTGTCCAGCCAATTCCAATAACCGCTAGACAGCTTGAAGCCCTAATACGTCTCAGCGAGGCCCACGCGAGAATGAGGCTGAGCGAGACGGTAACGCGCGAAGACGCCAGAGCGGCGATAGAGCTCATTGAAGCCATGATGAAAACCATAGCCGTTGACGAGGAGGGCAACATAGACGTCTCGATACTGGAAATAGGAAAGAGCTCGAAGAAGCTCAACAAGATAGAGAAGCTGGTTGATATAATCAAGAACCTCGAGCCGGAGGGTGAATACGGAGCGCCGGCCGACAGGGTGATAGAAGCAGCGAAACAGGCTGGAGTTGGAAGCAAACGCGAAGTCGAGAAGCTCATCGAGGAGTTAAAAGCAGACGGCAGAATCTACGAGCCGAGGGCAGGATTTTACAGGGTGCTCTGATAACGCCAAAGGTTATAAAGCGAAGGGGAAACCTATGAGGGGGGTGAGAAGATGAGCGAGAGCATTGACTTTTACGACTTCGAGAGGCTCCTAGATAAGGCTTACGAGGAGTTGCCCGAGAACGTGAAGTCCCACAAGTCCCGTTTCGAGGTTCCGCCGGCGGTCGTTACGATAGCCGGTAACAGGACGATCATCGAGAACTTCGTTGACATAGCTGAGGCCATGAACCGCGACCCAAGCCACCTGCTCAAGTTTATACTGCGCGAGGTGGCAACGGCAGGAACGCTCGAGGGCAGGCGCGTAATCCTGCAGGGACGCTTCACTCCCTACTTAATAGCCAACAAGTTGAAGAAGTACCTCAAGGAGTACGTCATCTGTCCGGTCTGTGGAAGCCCGGACACAAAGATAATCAAGAGGGACAGGTTCTACTTCCTCAAGTGTGAGGCCTGTGGTGCCGAGACACCAATCCAGCACCTCTGAGGCCTCCTTTCTTTTTTGCTCCTTTGTGGACAAATTATCCACTATTGGATGAAATTCCGCTCCTCAAAAACCCTTTTAAACTTTACAAACTACAACCCCCAAGAAACCGAGGGGGTTACTCTTATGAGCATGGAGGAGAAGCTCAACGAGCTTTACGAAAGGAGGAAAAAAATTCTCGCAATGGGCGGCGAGAAGGCCGTCGAGAAACAGCACGCCAAGGGCAAGCTCACCGCCCGAGAGAGGATTGAGAAGCTCCTCGACCCCGGAAGCTTCGTGGAAATCGGCATGTTCGTCAGGCACCGCGGAACCGAGTTCGGAATGGACAAGAGGGAACTTCCGGCGGATGGCGTTATCACTGGCTACGGAACCATTGATGGTCGCCTCGTCTTCGTCTACGCGCAGGACTTCACCGTTATGGGCGGTTCTCTCGGCGAGATGCACGCGGCGAAGATTAAACGCGTCATGGAGCTGGCTTTGGAGGCGGGCGCCCCGGTCATAGGCCTCAACGACTCCGGTGGAGCGAGGATTCAGGAGGGTGTTGACTCGCTCAAGGGTTACGGTGAAATCTTCAAGATGAACACGATTCTCAGCGGTGTTGTTCCGCAGATTACCGCGATAATGGGGCCGTGTGCCGGTGGAGCCGTTTACAGCCCGGCAATAGGTGACTTCATTCTCATGGTGGACAACCCCGCGAGCTTCATGTTCATCACGGGCCCGCAGGTCGTCAAGGCCGTTACAGGCGTTGAAGTAACTCCGGTTCAGCTCGGCGGAGCGATGGTCCACGCCCAGAAGGCCGGTCAGGCGCACCTCATAGGCAAGAGCGACGAGGAAGTTTTGACTTTGATAAGGCGCCTCGTGAGCTACCTGCCGTCCAACAACATGGAGAAGCCTCCGAGGGTTAAGACGAGCGACTTGCCCTTCAGGAAGAGCGAGAGGCTCTATGAGATTGTCCCGGACGACCCAAACAAGCCCTACGACGTCAGGGACGTCATCTACGAGATAGTGGACAGAGACGAGAACGGCAACCCGGACTTTCTGGAAATCCTCCCCTACTTCGCTCCGAACGCGGTTGTGGGCTTCGGAAGGATGAACGGCCAGACCGTCGGTATAGTCGCCAACAACCCCAAGTATTTCGCAGGCGTTCTCGACATAGACAGCTCAGATAAGATTGCTAGGTTTGTTAGAACCTGCGACGCCTTTAACATTCCGATAGTCACGCTCGTGGACGTTCCCGGCTATTTACCTGGCGTTGACCAAGAAAGCCGGGGAATAATCAGGCACGGCGCGAAGGTTCTCTACGCCTACGCCGAAGCAACCGTCCCGATGGTAACAGTGATTCTGAGGAAGGCCTACGGTGGAGCCTACCTCGCGATGGGAAGCAAGCACCTTGGAGCGGACTTCGTCTTCGCCTGGCCCACCGCGGAAATAGCAGTCATGGGTCCGGAGGGAGCGGCGAACATCATATTCAGGAAGGAAATCGCAGCGGCTGAGAACCCGGAGGAAGTGAGGCAGCAGAAGATAGCCGAGTACCGCGAGAAGTTCGCCAACCCGTACGTCGCCGCCTCGCGCGGCTACATCGACGACGTCATCGACCCGGCAGAGACGAGGGGCAAGGTCATAATGGCGCTTGAGGCCCTCGAGAGCAAGCGCGTCAAACTCCCGCCGAAGAAGCACGGCAACATACCCCTGTGAGGTGAAAGCATGAGCCAGTTTGCCGAGGGCGGATGGATTACAATCATAGGAATCACCGTCGTCTTCGCCATACTCGCGATACTCGCGATAGTGATGTACGCCATAGGCGCCTTCGAGCGCGGGATGACGAAGAAGGTCGAGAAGGAAGAGAAAGCCGTCGAGGAGACGAAGGAGGAGGTTGAGACCCCGGAGGAGGAAATTCCCCCAAGGGATTTGGCGGTCATAACCGCCTCAATCCTCGCCTACCTCGCGAAGAAGGCCGAGGTGGTTCGTCCTTTACCCTTCAGGAGGAAGGTTTCCGACGCCTGGCGCCTCTACGGTTTGCAGAGCGGTATGGATGAGGTTGAGAACTTCAACTACGAGATGAGGAAGTGGTGAAGATGAAGGTTAAGGTCATCATCGATGGAAGGGAGTACGAGGTCGAGGTTGAGGAGCTCGGTGGTGGAAAGTTCAGGGTCAGCTTCGAGGGCAAGAGCTACGAGGTCAAGGCTGAAGGACTGGGAATAGCGCTTCCGAGCGTTCCCGAAACTACCAGCGCTCCGGTTTCTGCTCCAGCTTCTGTGTCGGTTCCTGCTCCCGCCCCTGTGAGTGCTCCTGCGCCCTCGCCCGCTCCTGCGAGTGCTTCGCCGAATACTGTTACGGCTCCAATGCCGGGTAAGATTCTCAGGGTTCTTGTTAGTGAGGGGCAGGAGGTTAAGGCTGGTCAGGGTTTGCTTGTGCTTGAGGCCATGAAGATGGAGAACGAAATTCCCGCTCCGAAAGACGGTGTTGTTAAGAAAATCTACGTGAAAGAAGGCGACGCCGTAAACACCGGCGACCCACTAGTAGAACTCGGGTGATGGGGCATGACGAGCTTCGTGGACTTCCTGAGCACAATGGGTCTGCTCCACCTCACGGTAGGGAACATCATCATGATTGCAGTGGGCCTGACGCTGGTTTACCTTGCGATACGCTACGAGATGGAACCGCTGTTGCTTTTGCCCATAGGCATCACGGCGGTTCTCGTTAACCTCCCCCTCAACGGCATAGCCAACTGCCCGACCGTTGGGCCCCTCTGCAGTCACCCGGGCCTGCTCGACATAGTCTACCACTACCTCATCAAGACCGAGATAGTGCCCCTGCTCATCTTCTTCGGCCTTGGAGCAATGACGGACTTCGGGCCGATGATTGCAGATCCTAAGACCGCCCTTATGGGCGCCGCGGCACAGATAGGTGTCTTCGTGGCGATGCTAACTGCCTTGGCCCTGGGCTTCAACCTCCACCAAGCGGCTTCGATAGGAATCATAGGCGGTGCGGACGGACCGACGACGATATATCTGACCACCAAGCTGGCCCCTGAAATCCTCGCCGCCACCGCCGTCGCCGCTTACAGCTACATGAGCCTCGTCCCGCTGATCCAGCCACCCATCATAAAGGCCCTCACAACGCCAGAGGAGAGACGCATAAGGATGGAACAGCTCAGGCCCGTATCCAAGAGGGAGAAGATCCTCTTCCCGATAATCAGCATGATCGTCATCGGTCTCCTCGTCCCCAGTGCGGCTCCGCTTATCGGAATGCTCATGATAGGTAACCTCTTCCGCGAGAGCGGCGTGGTTCCAAGGCTCACCAAGGCAGCGCAGGAGGAGCTCATGAACATCGTCACGATATTCCTCGGCCTCGGCGTCGGCTCAACCATGAGAGCGGAGAGCTTCCTCACGGCGCAGACCCTCATGATTCTTGGCCTTGGCGTCGTTGCCTTCGCCAGCGCTACCGCTGGAGGAGTGCTCTTCGGAAAGCTCATGATGAAAATCTCAGGAGGAAAGATAAACCCAATGATTGGAGCGGCTGGAGTTTCAGCGGTTCCAATGAGTGCCAGGGTTGTTCAGAGGATAGCCAGCGAAGAAGATCCGGGCAACTTTATCCTCATGCACGCGATGGGGCCGAACGTCGCTGGAGTTATTGGAACGGCTGTCGTCGCCGGAGTCTTTCTTGCCCTTCTCGGCTGACGTTTTTTCTGTTTTCTTTTCTAAAACCTTAAATAGGGGAACACCGTCTTAGGTTAAGCGGTGGTAGAACATGAGGGTAAAGACAATAATGACCAAGGACCCTGTGGTTATCGAGCTTCCGGCGACGCGGGGTTATGCACTTGAACTGTTTAAAAAGTACAAGGTAAGGTCTTTTCCCGTCGTGAGCAAGAAAACCGGCCAGCTGGCCGGGATAATAAGCATAAAACGCGTTCTTCTCCATCCGGATGAGGATCAGCTTGCCATGCTCATAAGGAGGGAAGTACCGATTGTTAAGCCCAATGACGATCTGAAGAAGGCCGTCAGGAAGATGCTTGAGATGGACTATCGCCGCGTTGTTGTGGTTGACGATGACGGCAAAGTTGTGGGTATACTTACCGTTGGGGACATCGTGCGAAGGTATCTGGCCAAAAACGAGAAGCTCAAGGACATAACGATTGAACCTTACTACCAGAGAAACGTCAGCGTCGTGTGGCAGGGAACACCGCTCAAGGCCGCGCTCAAGGCTCTCCTCCTGTGCAACGCCATGGCCATTCCAGTTATAGACGACGAGGGCAACCTCGTCGGAATGGTGGATGAGACGGACATCCTCAAAGATAGCGAGGTTATTCGCGTCATGAAGCAGACCGCACTCTCTGCTTCGAGCGAGGAGGACTGGATCCTCGAGAGCAACCCCACCTTGCTATTCGAAAAGGCGGAGCTCCAGCTTCCAAAGAAGCCCGTCAAGGAAATCATGAACCCCAACCTCATTGTCGCGACGCCTCACATGAGCGTCTACGACGTTGCCCAGAAAATGGTTCAGTACCATATCGAACAGCTACCCGTTATCAGGGGCGAGGGCGAGCTCGTCGGCATAGTCAGAGACATGGACATAATCAAGGTAATCCTCAACAAGTGATTTAAGCCCCTTTCCCCTTTCTATTCTGGTGATAGGATGGAGGTAAAGGTTGGGCTCTTCGGCTTTGGGAACGTCGGAAGGGCCGTTGCGCGGGTTCTGCTTGAGAAGGAGCGCTTTTTCAGAGAGAGATACGGCTTATCATTCCGGGTCGTCAGCATCTCCGACACGAGCGGAACCGTCTGGCTTCCAGAGGGAATAGATTTGAGCGAGGCCCTCCTCGTCAAGGAGAACTTCGGGAAGCTCTCGGCCTGGACGAACGACTACGAGGTCTACAACTTCTCCCCGGTTGAGGCCGTGAAGGAAATTGAAGCCGACATCGTGATTGACGTGACCAACGATAAAAACGCCCACGAGTGGCATCTTGAGGCGCTGAGGGACGGGAAGGCCGTCGTTACGAGCAACAAGCCTCCGTTAGCTTTCCACTACGCGGAACTTACTGACGAGGCCGAGCGGAGGGGCCTGCCATACCTCTTCGAGGCGACCGTAATGGCGGGAACGCCAATCATCGGGCTCCTCCGCGAGAACCTGCTCGGCGATACTGTAAGGAAAATAAAAGCCGTCCTGAACGCAACGACGACCTTCATCCTCAGCAGGATGGAGCAGGGGATTGACTTCGAGAAGGCCGTAAGGCAGGCTCAAGAGCTTGGCATAGCCGAGAGAGACCCGAGCGGAGACGTCCTCGGAATTGACGCCGGCTACAAGGCGACGATACTCCACTGCGTTGCCTTTAAGCCGATTACCTTCGATGAGATTGCCGTTAAGGGCATCGCTGAGGTTACGGTTGACGAGGTTAAGAGGGCCCTCGCAAAGGGGAAGAGGATTAGGCTCGTCGCGACAATCGAGGAGAAGAACGTTAGAGTCACTCCCGAGGAGGTTTCCGGCCCACTCACGGTTTCGAGCAACGAGAACGTTGCCCTAATCGAGACTGACCTTTTGGGAGAGCTCCTCGTTAAAGGGGCCGGCGCCGGGCTGAAGGAGACGGCGAGCGGGGTTGTAAGTGATTTGGTTAAGGCGTCGCTGAAACTCAGGGCAGGGTGATTTCTTTTCCTTCGGCCTTTATTCTGAGTTCCACTTTGCCAAAGCGATGCTTAATCACACGGATTTCCAGCGTTCCACAGGGAGTTTCGAGAGTTTTCTCCTCAAAGAGGGGGAAGAAGTCCCTTGCGAGAACCTTTCCCTCCGTGTCCTTGAGGGTTATGGTGGACGTCGCGCAATCCGGAACGAGGAGGAGCGTTTTTCCATTGCACTCTATCTTGAGGGCATGAAAGCGGTTTGCCAGGGCAAGAAAACCGAGGGCTACAAAAACGTTCATCAGCGGTAGGACTTGCCATCTCTCAATTAATCCAACCGCGAGGAGAAGGAGTGAGAGGGCAAGGTAGGACAGACCAAACTTCCAGAGGCGTTCGTTTCTTAAGGTGATTTTTTGGAGCTTGCTCATCAACACGATTTCATCCAAAACTCTTTTTAACTCTTCTTCGAGGGTTCGCCAGGTGAAAGCATGGAGCACGTCATAGCGCTCCACCAGGTTTACGCCGAGCTGATATTCAGGGGCCTCAAAACGGTTGAGGTCAGGAAGAGGAAGGCCTTCGACGAAGGAGACTTGGTGTTCCTCTACATAGCGCGGGGAAACCCCTACGAGCTGAGGGACACGCTGAGGAGGCTCAACCTTCACGAGGAGCAGACGCTGACCCAGAGGGGAACCATAGCTGGAGGCTTCGAGGTCGGAGAGGTGATAAAGGCTGACCTCGAGACCCTCTGGGAGATGGCGAAGGAGGCGAGCGGTTTAACCCTTGTCCACGGTGAGAACGGGAAGAACTGGCTGGCCAACTACATCAAGGACTACGGCTACGTCTTCACCATCGAGAGGCCGTTCCTCTTCAAGGAACCGATGAGCAGGGAGGAGATGAAGGAGCGCTATGGAGTCCACGTCGAAGGGGTAATACACCTGTCAAGAAAGACGAGGAAACCCTGGGTCAAAGCTCTAATTGAAGATCTGCTGGCAAGGGATTACTTTTATCCCTAAGCCTCTTTGTCCCCACTTGCTTTCTCTGAAAGGGCTTCTTCTGATCCGTTTTCAGAGCTCTCAAGCTCCTCCGGGTTAACTATCTGGTACGGCCCGAGGCTCAGCTTCCGGATTTCCTCCTCTGTCAAAAGCCTGCTCCTGACCTTCTCGCCTATGAGCGCGCTGTTGCCGAGGGGGTCTGCTATCTTTACCGTCAGCGGTTTCTTTCCTTCCTTGACGTCCTCGATGTACTGGAGTATTTCGTCGGCCTTCTTTACTGCTTCTTCGTCACCCTCCTGCTTCCTGAACTCCCTCGCCATCAGGAGCGTTTCGCGGACGCGCTCAAGGACACCTTCAACGTTGGTGATGAAACCCTCAGATGCCGGCCCGGGCTCAACTTTAACACCTATTTCCTCGAGCTCTATCGTCCCGCTCTTGCTTCTCACAACGCGCGTGAACAGGTCTCTCTCATCCTCGACCCTCACCGTGTAGAGCTTCGGCGGCCTGTCCTCGAGTATCATGACGTCCGCGTTTCTGTAACCACAGCGCTCGCAGATTATCGTGCTCTCCATGACCTTGCCGAAGTAAGGAATCTCGTGGATGTGCTGGATGGCCTTAAGAGTGTTCTTGCCGCCGCAGATGGGGCAGTCACCGAGGCTTATGACCTGAACCTCGCCGAGCTCCGGCTTAACCTCAACCTTCTCGCCTTTCTTCTCGCCCATGAGCATCACCGAGAAGAGTAGCAAAACCGGTTTATAAAGGTGAGGTAGCAGAAAAATCGAAGAAATCCGGGACGGGGATCATTTGGCGATCTTAACGTCCTCAGGGGTAAGGAGAAGCCTTATCTCACCTTTACAAACCTTGACAACCTGTCCGCCGAGTGCAGCCGTCATGCCCTTGATCTGCTCGACGACTTTCTCCAGTATCTCAGGTTTTATCTCGAGGGGAGTCAGATCGACGAGGACGAGGTTGCCCTCCTGAAGCTCCTCGGAAATCCTCTCAAGATCGGAGTAGCTCGTGACTACTATCTTCTTCACGTATTTAAAGTGAGGTTTCACGATTTCCCTGGCGAGAACGTCCTCCTCCAGTGGAACAACTTCGACATCCCTCGGAAGGGGCTTCTCCTCCTTCTTCGTTACGGCCTCCTTGACGGCCTCGGGTTTCTTCTTGGGTTTTTTCTCCTCCTTTTTGAGAATGCTATCGAACAGGCCCATACCATTCACCCCGGGGTTTGATCATAACGAAGGCTGAACTTTTATGCACCTCAATGTTTATATCTCTTTCCCAAAGGAAAAAGTTGGAAATCAGGAAGCTGAACCAACGGCCTCGAGTAGGATCTTTCTGAGTTCATCGGCCTTTTTCAGTGCCGTGTCAATGGCGTACATGACCTCCTCAAGCTTGAAGCTTCCCCCCTCACCCTTCTGAACGGCCGAGATGTGACCTGTCTCGTCGGTGGTTATGGTTAGCCTGCTGTCCATTACCGTCTCTTCGTCGAGGTTTGGATCGACGATGATGCTCGAACCGATCTTCGCAAAGGTTACGGGGATCGGGACGTGCTTCACGGGCAGGGGCTCGTATTCGTCGAGCTTGATTATCTCCCCGGTCTCCTCGTTGTACTCAACCTTGGGTATTTTAGTTGTCATCAGGGCGGCCATCGCGGCCAAGCCAGTTGCGTCGAAGAGGTTTCCATCGTGATCTAGTACGTGGACGTCTATGAAGACGACCCTGACGAGTTTTCCGGGCACGATGACGAGCTTCTCAAGCTCAACGGCTTGGCTCTCCCTTATCCCCCTGTCAATAACGCGGGCCAGCTCTATTGCCCTCTCGTCAGGCGGGCCTGGCTCAAACGTTGGCGAGGCAAGGGGAACGAGCTCCACGTTGGTCGTCATGACGCCCCTGTCGGGGAGATCGGGGAAGGGCTCCCCAACGTCGACCTTTATGCCGACGAGAACCCTCGTGCCACCGAGCCTGACCCATGCGGAGCCCTCGGCCTTCTCAATGAAGCCGGTCTTTATCTCGATGTCTCTGTACTCCTCGAAGGAGCGGCCGTCGATTCTCTTCCCTTCCTTGAGGAGGTTGAGTATCCTGTCCCTCATTATCCCGGCCATGATCTCAACGTCACTCATCTCCAGCCACCTCCTGGGCGATCTTGAGGTACTTCTCTTTGAGCGCTTCCCTCTGCTTCTGGTAGACTGCCTTCGCTCCCTTTATCGCGAGTTTCACTGCCTCTATGAACTCCTCCTTGGTGAGATAGCCATCCATCTGGAGGAGGGTTATGTCGTTCTTGAGGGGCATTATGGCAACGGGAACGTCGGCTTCACCGTAGTTGTCTTCGTCCTTGTTGAGGTCGAGGACTATCTCACCATCGATCTTTCCAGCGGCACAAGCTGCCACGAGATCCCTCATCGGAACTCCCGCATCGGCCAAAGCGAGCGATGCTGCGGTTATTCCGGCAACCCTCGTTCCAGCGTCGGCCTGGAGAACCTCGATGAAGACGTCAACGACTGTCCTCGGGAACATTTCAAGGATCAAAGCAGGCTCAAGCGCGCCCCTTATGACCTTGCTTATTTCAACGCTCCTCCTGTCGGGACCGGGCTTTTTCCTCTCCTCCACGCTGAACGGGGCCATGTTGTAGCGGACGCGCAGGACTGCCGTGTCAGGCCTCTGAAGGTGTTTTGGGTGTATCTCCCTCGGACCGTAAACGGCCGCGAGTATCTTGTTCTTACCCCATTCGATATACGCGGATCCGTCTGCGTTCTTCAGAACACCGACTTCCATGTGGATTTTCCTCAGCTCATACTTCCTCCTTCCGTCTATTCTCCTGCCGTTCTCATCGATGAGCTTTAAACCCTCTGGCCTACCCATCATTTTCCTTCACCCTCGTTATTCTCCTCAAGCTGGGGTATCTCCTCGATCACTCCCCTCTCCTTGAGCTCCCTGAGCCGGGAGAGGAGGAACTCCTTAACCCTGTCTGTGAGCCCCTGGGTGTGGCTTTCACGATCAACCTTGAGGATCGCTTCCACCGCCAGCTTCTCAAGCTCATCGTTCTTGCCGCTCACCCAGACCCATCCGTTCTGACCCACTATGATCCTCGTTCCGGTCAGCCTCTTGATCATGTTGATCATCGAACCTCCCTTACCGATGACCCTCGGAACCTTGGAGGGGGTTATCGTGACGAGCTGGCCTCCCCTGAGGGGACCGCCCTTGAAGGGCATTCCCTTGGTAGTCAGGTCGATCTGGTTGACCTCGTTGTAGGCCTTTATCTTGGCGTAGATTATATCGCCGATGTCGTAGATCTTCCTCAGGTCTGTTTTGAGAAGGTCTATGCGCTCCTCCACAGCATCCTGAACGCGGAGGTTCGCCTGATACGGCGCGCCTATGTCCACAGTCCAGTTGGAGAACCGGACGTCCACGATCTTTCCAAGAACGTTGTCCCCAACCTCCGGTATGTATGGTCCCTCAAGGGGTATAACCCGTATAAGGTCCCCCCTGATCTCGACCAGTCCTACCACAGTCGAGTATATCCTGTTCCCTTCTCTGAAGGTTCCTCTTCCGTTCTTAAAGGGCCCCTGGGCCAAAAGTGTCCCGGGAACCACTAACTCCCTTGGTTTTACAAAAATCCTCCTCATAGGCCCTTCCTCTCTACAAGTTTGGTAATCGCGGTGCCCTTGGTAAGGGCGTTGAGTTTCTCATAAAACTCCTCCTCTATTCCTCCGGGAATCTCGATCAGGAACATCCACGAGCCGTCGCTGGCCCACTCCTCCCTCTTTATGCTGCCGAACTTTCTGACCTCCCCGTAGGCCCTACCGACATAGTCGCTCGGTATCTTCACCGCTATGACCTTGACTTCAAGCTTTATTGGGAGAAGCGGCCTTATGGCCTTGATCACCTGTGGAACCTGTGCCTCGGCGTCCTTGAAGAGATCCACGTGGACCCCTGCCTCCTCCATCGCCCTGAGGATCCTATCGACAGGGTGGGGATATCCAGTCCTCGGATCGACGGCATGTCTGTGGATTATCGTCGCTATGTACTTCTTCTTGTCCTCGAGCATCTGTCTCCTCTGCTCCGCCGTCAGCTGAACTTCTCCCTTTCTGAGGATTATCTTGGCGACCTCGTAGGGATCGCTCGTCCCGAATATCTTCTCCATCTCGTGCTCGCTCGCCTTGTCACCCTTGTGTGCATCTTTGAAAACGTAAGGCGTTGCAAGGATCTCCTCTATGGGAACATCCTTGCCCTCTTTGAAATCCCTGGCTAGGTAAGGGTCAACGAGTATTTCAAAGGTCTCGCCGTGAGTTTTAAGACGGGCGATAACGGCTTTATCTACACTGATGGGCATCGCCCGTCACCTCAGTAGTTCTGGTCAAGCTCGGAGTAATCCTCTTCCCGCTCCTCGACTTCCTCTTCCTTGATCTCCTCGAGGATCTCATTGAGGTACTTTGCAACCTCTTCCTTATCAAGCTTTTTCCAGCGCTTCTCGTCAAGGGTTATGTAGGCGACCTCGATGCTCTCAGGGCTGGGTTCCTCAAGGGTCTTTGCAAGGGCCAGTATGGCGAGCTTTATCGCTCCTTCCATATCGATATCGTCGCTGTAGTGCTCTTCAAATATCGCCATCGCTGTGTTCCTGCCGCTTCCTATAGCGACAGCCTTCCACTCAAAGTAGGCGCCGCTCGGGTCTGTTTCATAGAGCTCGGGCTTCTCGTTAACGCCCGCCATCAGCAGAGCTGCACCGAAGGGCCTCACACCGCCGTACTGGGTGTGGGCCTGCTTGAGGTCGCATATCTTCTTCACCAGAACGGTGAGCGGGACGGGTTCGCCGTATGTCAGGCGGTATATTTGAGCCTCCAGCCTTGCCCTATCCACGAGAACCCTCGCATCAGCTATTATACCGCTTGGGGCCGCGGCTATGTGGTCATCTATCTGGAAGATCTTCTCGTAACTGCTGGGTTCTATCAGCCGACTTGTTATCCTCTTCTCCACGGCTAGGACAACGCCACCCTTCCACTTAACCCCGACTGCGGTCGCTCCGCGCTTCACTGCCTCCCTCGCGTAGTTGACCTGAAAGAGCCTCCCATCCGGGCTGAAAACTGTTATAGCCCTGTCGTAACCTGCCTGCGGCGGTACAAATGCCACCTCCATCACCTCCAACACTCATTTTTCGGCCCAATAATTAAGCTTTTCTATCGACGCCACCGAGCGCAATGAGGGCCATTCTCTGGGCTGTCCTCCTGGCCAGTTCAAGGGGAATCATTGCCACAGGAAACAGAATCGCTCCCAGAACGAGCGACGCCGAGCCAAAGGGCCTCAGGATGAGCAGGGCAAAGGCAGCGAGAAGCGTTGCGAGTCCTATCATCATCAGCTTTCGGTACGTCTTCTGGAGTCCAGCTATCCTCTCATCGGTATCACTCACGTTCACCACCGAAGACAAGGGTTAAATACACCGGTTTTAAGCCTTTGGGGGGATGTGCCATGAGGTGCCCGTTCTGTGAGCCGAAGAAAGAGAACGTTCTCTACGAGGGCGAACTCATCAGGATCCTCATAGACTCCTATCCGGCAAGCAAAGGCCATCTTCTCGTCGTTCCGAGGAGGCACGTTGAGAAATGGGAGGATTTAAGAGAGGAGGAGAAAACTGCCCTCCTGAAGGGAATGGAGCTGGCCATGAAGGCCCTCCGCAAGGCACTAAATCCTGATGCCTTTAACGTTGGTATGAACCTCGGAAGGGAGGCGGGCCAAACAGTTCCGCACCTGCACCTCCACGTCATCCCACGCCGAAAGGGCGACAGTAAAAATCCGAGGGGCGGAGTCAGAAAGGCCGTTCTCGATCTGGAGGACGAGAACCTGAACCTTAAAGAGAGGTGGATGAGAAACAGGATGAGCGAGGAGGAAAAGAAAAAACTTCGAGAGGTATTTAATTCAATAACCCCATAAACGACATGAAATGCATCGCAACGGCCCGGATTATACATCGCCTTCATAAAGCACAACAAAGAATGAGGAAAGTGGGCTGGAAACCAGAAAATCAGGCCTTAGCAAGTTCCTCCCCACGCTCAAAGGCCCTGAAGTTCATCTCCCAGAGCTTCTCGCGGAGGGTCAGCCTTATTCCCTCAAGAAGGCTCTCGCGCTTAAGGGGTATCAGGCCCTTCCCGTAGGCGTAGCCGAGCATCAGGACGCCCAAAGTTCTGGGGTTTATCTTGTCTGCCTCGCGCTGGAAGTTCATCATGTGGACGGGGCAGATTCTCCCTATCGCCTTTTCGATTTCATCGAGCTCCGGGTAGCGCTCCTTCCCGACGAGGGTCGTCGCTGTGTGGATGGGATAGGCGTTCACTATGGCAACGCTGTTCTTTCCGAGAAAGCGCGCGTTCCTTAAAGCCTCGGCAGGCTCAAGGGCGAGCATGAGGTTGGCCTTGCCCTCTTCGATGAGGGGCGAATAGACCCCCTCACCGAAGCGGAGGTAGCTGAGCACGCTCCCGTAGCGCTGGCTCATTCCGAGGGTCTCGCCGATGCGAACGTTGTAGCCCTCGACCATGGCCGCGTTTCCGACTATCCTCGAAAGGGTAAGACCTCCCTGACCGCCGACTCCGGTAATGATGAGGTTGAACTCCATGAGCACCACCTTGGGGAGTTGGAGGGGGAGAATAAAAAGCTAAGCTCAAAAAAATTCGGCAGGACCTCTAGAAACCCAAAAATCTCCAAAGTTTTCAGCGCCAAGCTTGCACTATGCCCATCCCTTGGAGGACACCAGCGGGATACCTATTTAAGGACTCGTGAGGACTCAAAAACATGACGTTTGAAGAGTACTACTCCGCATTCAAAGCCTACAGCGACATCTATTCCGACGAGTACAGGAAGAGAATTGAGAACCTTGAACCGCTCCTGATGAAGTTCATGAAGGAAAAGGGGAAAGTCCTCGACCTCGGCTGTGGCGCTGGAGGCTTCTCGTTCCTGCTTGAGGATTTGGGCTTTACCGTCGTTGGCGTTGACAACAGCGAGTACATGCTCTCCCTCGCGAGGGGTTTTGCCAAAGAGAAGGGCTCGAAGGTGGAGTTCATCAAAGCCGACGCCAGAGAGTTGCCCTTTGAAGATAACACCTTTGACTACGTTCTCTTCATCGACAATCTCGTTCACTTCGAACCCCTCGACCTCGGAAAAGCGTTCCGCGAGATGGCAAGGGTCCTGAAGCCCGGCGGAAAGCTAATCCTCCAGTTCACCGACCTGAGGGCGCTCCTCCCGGTTCTCATGAACGGGCAGGTAATCGGCGCTGAATACTGGATTAGCAAGGTTTTGCCGGACAAGGACGAGAAAACAGTCCTGATAGAGTTCCAGAGCGAGGAGAAGTCATTCAGGGTTCGCTTCAACGTCTGGGGAAAGACGGCAGTGGAACTACTCGCGAAGCTCTACTTCCAGAAGGTCGGGGAAGAAAAGATAAACGAACACACTTACCTCCAGGTCTACCTACCGAAAAAATGAATCAGGCCTCCAGGCGGAGCCTTTTGACCACGAACTCCTTATCAAGGGAAGCTAAGAACGGGGCCAGCCTCGGCCCGCGGTCCTTTCCTATGAAGAGGTTGTAGAGCGCTTTGAACCACTCCTTGCTCGGGATTCCGCGCTTCTTGGCGACGTCGAAGATTGCGTTGTTGAGCTCATCAACGGTGAAGGCATTGGCCTCAATCCAGTCCGCCAGCTCTCTCATCGCCTCCCTGATTTCTGGCCTGAGTTCGAGCTCTGGCACCTCCTCAAGCAGGCTGAACTTGACGTTCTCAGGGGCATACTTCTCGACCCAGTTCTTGGCGAGCCTGATGCGGAGCCTTATTCTCTCAATGTCCTCTTCGCTCAGGTTCTCGGGAACGTGGCCCTGCTCCTTGAGAACCCTGATTATTCCCTCCTCGTCGAGGTGAGGCATCTGGACGAGCGTGACCAAAAACCTGAAGGGCGCCTGAGCGATAAGCCTCTCCGGAACCTTCGGCATCGACAGCTCGTAGGTTCTCTTGAGTTCCTCTTCCTCCTCGGGGTTCTTTGCATGCTCAAGGCCGAAGTAAATCCTCTCGACCTTGTCGAACTCGTCGTAGAGGTTGAGCAGGCCGAGACCGAGGTCTATCTTGAGTTCCTTGTTGGGCCTCGCCTTGGCATAGATGAAGCGGATTATTCCCGGCTCGAGAACCTCGTAGAGGTCGCTGAGGAGGATAACGTTGCCCTTTGAGCCACTCATCTTGCCCTTCTGTCCCTTGATTCCGACGAACTCGTACATGAGGGTCATCGGGGCCTTCCAGCCGAAGACCTTCTCCGAAATCTCCTTTCCTGTATCGTAGGAGCTGCCCGCGGCGAGATGGTCTTTGCCGGCAGGCTCGAAGTCTACCCTGAAGTGCGCCCAGCGCATCGGCCAGTCGACACGCCAGCGGAGCTTAACGTTGCCCTCCCTTATGTCGGTCTCGCCTTCGCTCCCGCAGTGCTCACAGCGGTATTTAACCTTCCACCCGCCGTCCCACGAGACGAACTTCGCCTCTTTTCTGCACTTCGGACAGTAGATCATGACCGGCTGCCAGTCGTCCTCGAGGGGCGGTTGCTTGGCCCTCTCACGGTACTTGTCGAGAACGGCCTTAATATCGTCGCGCTTTTCGAGGGCGAGCCTTATCTCGTTGGCATACTCGCCGGACTTGTACAGCTCGCTCGCGTAGAGGAAGTCGGCCTCGATTCCGAGCCTTTTCACTTCCTCCTCGAACTTCTCTATAAAGTGCTCCGCGTAGCTGTCGTGACAGCCCCAGGGGTCGGGAACCTCGCGGACGGGCTTCGTGAGGTGCTCCCTCCACTCCTGCGGGACGTTCTTGGGCACCTTTCTAAAGCGGTCGTAGTCGTCCCACATGTGGATGTGCCTGACCTTCTTTCCCCTGTCCCTCAGGGCGTGGCCCACTATGTAGGCCGTGAAGAACTCCCTGAAGTTGCCTATGTGAACGTAACCGCTCGGGGTTATTCCGCTCTCGACCACGTACTCCTCCTTGTCGCCCCTTTCGCGGATTATCTTTTCGGCCATGTAGTCAGCCCAGTGAACCATTCTCACCACCGCGCTTAGCTCCTCGAAAGGGCTTTTAAGGTTAGCCTCCAGTTGAACAACTTTTCGAGAGAAACATTTATAAGTGCAAAAAGTAAAAACTACCGAACAATGTAAAAGGTGAACGCTATGGAGTTTGAACTGAGGAGAATGAACGTATTCTTCCCGGCGTCGCTGGAAATTCAGGAGGAGCTGTTGAAGGCGGGCTTTAAGGTGCCTTACGACAAGGAAACAGGGAGGAAAACTCCCGTTCCTGTGGTTTCAAGCTCGATGGAAGGGCGAAAGCTGAGGCGCGGTAGACTGTTGAAGGCCAAAGATGTTGAAATGAAAGATAAGTTCGCGGTGATTCCCGAGGAGAGGGTCCTCATCGAGTTCGAGGTTACAGAGAAGGACTTCCTGATGATAAGACCGAAGCCCCTGGAGTACCACCTCGAGGAGCTCGGGTTCCTATCAGTCCCACCAAGGATTTGGGGAACGTGGGCGAGCTTCTCACTGCCCTTCTCAGCCTACGATGCGCTCCTTTCAGAGCTGGAGGAGTTTAAAGGAGAGAACAAAGGATTCTACACGGCCTCAAAGGGTTCGAGGGGAAGGATTGAGGTCTACGCCTACAAGGGGAGAACGAGGAAGGACCTCGGGATTCCCCTTTTCGGCTACTCGCTGGGACTTCACGGCTTAACCCTGACGGAGGAGTACCTCATGGAGAAGGCGGAAGAAAACGGCGTCCCCGAGGAGAGACTCCGCTACCTCAAGCTCGGCTTGAGGAAGAGGAAGGAAACTAAGGCCGGCCTTAAGGTCGGAATCGTCTGGGAGAACGGAACGCCCGTTGAGGTCACCCTCAAGCTCTCGACGACTGAACCGAGGGTCAGAATTCGGGGCCTCTACGGCGAGCTGGTTGGAAAGTCGAGGGGAGAACTGACGAGAACGGACGACTGGTACATCGTGGTTCATGCGGGAGATTTTATCAGCGCACTCCAGAGTGTGAGGGGAGTGTTCGGTGGAAACGTCTAACGTCGAAGATCCTTTTAGCTTTCACCGAAAGATTTTTACTTGTTCATTCTTTATTCACCCTCGGTGAAATCCATGCTGGAATGGTTCCCGTATACCTGTCTCGCCGCTGGCTTCATAATCATAGCCATAGCAGTAACCAGAAAGCTCGGACCTGAATGGGCGTGGATAAACAGGAAGATAATTCACTTCAGCATCGTTCCGGCGATTTTGATGTTCTACTACGGAAAAATCCCAGTTGAAGTTTTTGGCGTTTCCGCCTTTATCTTCGGCGTCGTTCAGCTTTGGCCCCACCTCAAGAGACATGAGCTGTCTTGGTACCAGATAAAGCACAACTACGGCGAGGTGTTCTTTTCATTCTCGGCCTCGGCAGTCGTTCTGTTGTTTCCCAGAGAGTACGCAACGGCCCTGCTGTTGGCTATGGCGATCAGCGACGGCGTTACTGGAGTTGTAAGGCACTACTACTTCAAGAAAAACGGGTTCAACGTGAAGCTCAAGAAGCACTGGACAGGGAGCTTGGCCTACCTGATAACGGCCATAGCGATAGGGCTTTACCTCCTTGAGGGGGGTGTTGTTGGAAAACTGGCGTGGGCGACAACACTAATGCTAGCGGAGTACCAGCCCTGGGTGGACGACAACTTGGCCGTTCCGCTGGTGGGAAGCCTGCTGTTCCTCCTCTACTGAGCCCACCTGACCTTCAGGCTGTCCTTTTTCACCTTTTTGAACTCCTCAACGAGGGCCCTTCCGGTTCTTTCCATGAACTCCTCAACCTCGGTGATTCTGAGCTCTTTCAGTCCGATTGCCTCCACTCCCTCGGGAATGCCCTTGGCCTCGACGTTTATCCCGATGTGGATTTTGACGCTCACTGGGGAAACCGTTGCTATCGAGATGCTGAGCTTTCTCCCGTTCACGTAGATGTCGTCTCCCTTTCTAACGGTCTTCACTCCGTACTCGCCGAGAACCTCGCAGAGCCTCGCTATGAAGAGCTTTTGCAGAGTTGAGGCGAAGAGCGTGTTGACCAAGTCGAAGACCTCGATTATGTAGTGCACCATGTCGTCGCTCCTGATTTCCTTGCTCGCGCGGAGGTCCTCTATGTCAATCATTTCCTCGACCTTGACGTCGCACTTTCCGCGGAAGACGACGAGCGAGTTTCCAAGGATTCCGAAGTTCCTGTAGGCCCAGTGGCTCCCTATCGCGGAGCCGTCGTAGTCTATGCGCCTATCCTTCACGATGAGCAACTCCATGCTATCACCCCAGCTTTTGGAGTAGTTGTCTAAGCTCCTCAAAACTCTTTACATCTACCCACATGTGGATGAAGTCAACGCCAGGAACGGCCATTTTGACACCATCGATGTGAATGGCCCTGTCGTCAATGTAGATGATGTCGTCGATATCATAGCCGATTGAACGAAGCTCTTCAATGGTTCTCCGAATCATGTCACCCTTGTCAGGATGGCCCTCAATTTTCGGGAAGACAAAGTAGTCCCATAGACCAAAGCCCTCGAGAATCGGCCTTACCCTCTCCTCGATGTTCCAGCTCGCAATGCTTAGAACAAACCTTTCGCTTGCCCATTCGAGGAACTCGCGGACGCCAAGGAAGAGGCAGAGCTCTTGGCCAAGGGAGTCTGTTAAACAATCACCGCTGAACTCGTAAGGCGGAACTAAGGCAGAAGAGTCCTCATGGTCCCAGAGGGTGCCGTCCAAATCGAGAACGAGCAGTCTCATGAAACTCACCAGGAAAATGTATCACGGAGAATTTTAATTTTTGCGGGTTGAAACTTGCAGAAGAGTTAAGTTAAGTCATGATGAGGGCCGTGCATAGGCGAGCTGGTCTCTCAGACGCCCCGCCCGGGGCACTCGGGCTGTTGGGAGCGGCAGGCTGAACGGGTCGGTTTCCCTTCCCGCTTACACCCCCGCCCCATCAAACGGGTCTTCTTCCCGAGCCCTCGTCCTGGGCAACGGACCGGTCGCCCAGGCCCAAACGCCCAGGAATGGCCGCCTATTTTCGGGGACCGCTTCGGCCTTAGATGCTTTCAGGCCTTATCGGACGCGGCGTAGCTGCCCGGCTATGCCCTGTAGGACAACCGGTAGACCAGAGGCCGCGGCTCCCTGTTCCTCTCGTACTGGGGGAGCCTTCCCCTCAGGCGGCCAGCACCCCCGGTAGATAGCATCCGACCTGTCTCACGACGGTCTAAACCCAGCTCACGTTCCCCTTTAATGGGTGAACACCCCCACCCTTGGCCCCTGCTGCAGGGCCAGGATGGGAAGAGCCGACAGCGAGGTAGCAAGCCTCGGGGTCGATATGGGCTCTCGCCCGAGACGACTCTGTTATCCCCAGGGTAGCTTTTCTGTCATCCCTGGCCCCCACCGGGGAGGCACAGGGGTTCGCTAGGCCACGCTTTCGCGGCTGGACCCGCCTCTGTTACGGGTCCAGTCAGGCCGGCTTTTGCCCTTGCACTCTACGGCGGATTCCTGACCCGCCTGAGCCGACCTTAGGGCACCCTCGATACCTTTTCGAGGGTGTGCCGCCCCAGCCAAACTGCCCACCTACCGCTGTCCCCCCTTCCGGGGGTTAGCCGTACGGCAGAGGGTGGGCGGTGTCTCATGGACGGCTCCACCCGCCCCGGAGGGCGGGCTTCGACGCCTCCCGCCTACGCTGCGCACCCCCCGCCGTACGGCAACGGCAGGCTGCAGTAAAGCTCCATGGGGTCTTCGCTTCCCACCGGGGGTCCCAGGCATATGCGCCTGGCAGAGGTTTCGCCGGGCCCCAGCCGGGGACAGTGGGGACCTCGTTACGCCATTCATGCAGGTCGGCATTTAACCGACAAGGAATTTCGCTACCTTAAGAGGGTTATAGTTACCCCCGCCGTTTACCGGTGCTTCACCCGGTTGTACCCGGGCTTCACATACCGGCACTGGGCAGGCGTCGGCCCCAGTACAAACCCTTTCGGGCTAGCTGGGACCTGTGTTTTTACTAAACAGTCGGGCCCCCCTAGTCACTGCGACCTGCGGGTTACGCACCCGCAGGCACCCCTTCTCCCGAAGTTACGGGGCCAATTTGCCGAGTTCCCTCGGCTGGGTTTCCCCCGACACGCCTTAGGCTTCTCACCCAGGGGCACCTGTGTCGGTTCTCGGTACGGTCGCGGTGGATCGTTCCCGAGGGGCTTTTCACGGGCCCCAGGGATCGGCGGAACCCCCCTTACGGGAGGCCATTCGCGCTTTCATCCGGTTCTCGCCATTACGGCACTCCCCGGACTTATACGCTTAGCCGGCCTTGTGGGCCGGTCCGCCTACCCCGAGGCGTCACCCCTCGGGCTTGCGTTGCCGCGCCTACCACCGCGGTACGGGAATATAAACCCGTTTCCCTTTCCCCGACGCCGAGTTACGGGTCGGGTTAGGACCGACTAACCCACGGCTGACGAACATTGCCGTGGAACCCTGGCCCCTACGGCGGCCGGGATTCTCACCCGGCTATGCTGCTACTCCCGGCAGGATCCGCAATACCGACGGGTCCACCGGACCTTACGGCCCGGCTTCCACCCCATCGGCACGCCCGCCTACCCGATCACGGACCAATCGGTCCGTGCGCCGGGGTCTCGGCGGCCGGCTTAAGCCCCGTCCATTTTCGGGGCCCCTGACCTCGACGGGTGAGCTGTTACGCACTCTTTAAAGGATGGCTGCTTCTAAGCCTACCTCCCCGCTGTCTAAGGCCAGGGACACCCTTTGGAGTAACACTTAGCCGGCACTTTGGGGCCTTAACCCCGGTCTGGGTTGTTCCCCTCTCGGGTGACGGCTTACACCGCCCCCCTACTCCGGCCATCTACGGCGGCGGTGGGTTCGGAGTTTGACAGGGGGCCGGGGGATTTCTCCCCCTAAACCCCCAATCAGTGCTCTACCCCACCGCCTACCTCCGGCCGGGCTATCCTGGGGGATAATTCGGCGGGAACCAGCTATCGCCGGCCTCGATTGGCCTTTCACCCCTAGCCCGGGGTCACGGGAGCGAATTGCACGTCAGCACCCCTATCGGGCCTCCATCCCTCTGTTGAGGGACTTCACCCTGCCCCGGGCTAGATCGACCGGCTTCGGGTCTCACCCGAGCGACTCCGGGCGCTTTCACACCCCGTCCCTCGCCCTTACGGGCTGCGGACCTGTCGGTTTCCCTGCGGCTTCGGGGCTGACCCCCTTAACCTCGCCGCTCGGGTGAACTCCCTGCCCCGTGATCCAAGACGGACGGTGCAACCCCGGTCACCTCCCCTCGTACTCCCCTGTCGCCAGGGTTTCCTTCGGGGAGGGTCAACCCTTTCGGGCCGCACCCTCCTATCGCCGCCTGGTTTCAGGCTCTTTTCACCCCCCGCCAGGGGTGCTTTTCAGCTTTCCCTCACGGTACTAGTTCGCTATCGGTCTCGGGACGTATTTAGGGTTGGGAGCCGATGCCTCCCAGCTTCCCGCCGGATATCCGACCGACGGTACTCAGGGACACCCCAGGAGCTCGGGGGCTTACGCCTACGGGGCTTTCACCCTCTACGGCGCCGCGTTCCAGCGGACTTCGGCTTCGCCCCCAGGGCTCCTTCGGGGGCCCTACAACACCACATCCCCCGAACCTTTCGGCCCGGGGTTCAGTTTGCCCTGTGCCGCTTTCGGTCGCCCCTACTCACGGCATCGCTTTTGCTTTCTTTTCCTGCGGGTACTAAGATGTTTCAATTCCCCGCGTTCCCCCTCCCGACTGGGAGTGCGGCAAAAGCCGCGGGAGGTCCCATTCGGGCATCCCCGGTTCGACGGCTGCCTGCGCCTCGCCGGGGCTTATCGCAGCTTGCCACGCCCTTCGTCGGCGCCCCGAGCCGAGCCATCCACCAGGCGGCTTAGTTGCCACCGGGCGGGGCGTTTTCTGGACCAGCTCGCCTATGCACGGCCCTCATCGTGACCCCTGTTCGGAGTCTCAGGCCCTTCCACCCCGAGCTGGGCTCGGGATGTGCACCTCTTCGTGGTGGACCGGCCGGGATTCGAACCCGGGGCCTCCGGCTTGCAAAGCCGGCGCTCTCCCAGGCTGAGCTACCGGCCCACTGAAGGCAGGCCCGACATCCCTTAAACCCCCCGGACGGGTTTCCGGCGATAGGAGGTGATCGAGCCGTAGGTTCCCCTACGGCTACCTTGTTACGACTTCTCCCCCCTCACGGAGCCCAGGCTCGACCCGGCCTCCCCGAAGGGAGACCAGGCCTCACCCGGACCCCGCTCGGGTGGAGTGACGGGCGGTGTGTGCAAGGAGCAGGGACGTATTCGCCGCGCGATGATGACACGCGGGTACTAGGGATTCCAGCTTCACGCGGGCGAGTTGCAGCCCGCGATCCGAACTGAGGGCGGGTTTAGGGGATTCCCTTCCCCTTTCGGGGTCGGATCCCATTGTCCCGCCCATTGTAGCGCGCGTGTAGCCCGGGGGTTTCGGGGCATACTGACCTACCGTCGCCCGCTCCTTCCTCCGGCTTATCGCCGGCGGTCCCCCCAGAGTGCCTCCTCCCCAGCGGGGAGGACTGGCAACTGGGGGCGCGGGTCTCGCTCGTTACCACACTTAAGTGGACGCCTCACGGTACGAGCTGACGGCGGCCATGCACCTCCTCTCGGCGCGTCCGGCAAGACCTTCAGCCTGGCCTTCATCCTGCCGTCGCCCCCGGTGAGGTTCCCGGCGTTGAATCCAATTAAACCGCACGCTCCACCCCTTGTAGTGCTCCCCCGCCAATTCCTTTAAGTTTCAGCCTTGCGGCCGTACTCCCCAGGCGGCGGGCTTAACGGCTTCCCTTCGGCACCGGGCGAGCTCGAAGCTCGCCCGACACCTAGCCCGCATCCTTTACAGCCAGGACTACCCGGGTATCTAATCCGGTTCGCTCCCCTGGCCTTCGTCCCTCACCGTCGGACCCGTTCCAGCCGGGCGCCTTCGCCACTGGCGGTCCCCCTGGGATTACAGGATTTCACCCCTACCCCAGGGGTACCCCCGGCCTCTCCCGGTCCCAAGGCCCGCAGTATCCCCAGCAAGCCCCACGGTTGAGCCGTGGGATTTCGCCAGGGACTTACGGGCCCGGCTACGGACGCTTTAGGCCCAATAATAGCGGCCACCACTTGGGCCGCCGGTATTACCGCGGCGGCTGCCACCGGCCTTGCCCAGCCCTTATTCCCGGAGCTTTTTACACTCCGGAAAAGCCGTGGCTGTGCCACGGCACTGGGGGTCCCCCCGTCGCGGTTGCCCGCATTGCGGAGGTTTCGCGCCTGCTGCGCCCCGTAGGGCCTGGACCCGTGTCTCAGTGTCCATCTCCGGGCTCCCACTCTCATGGCCCGTACCGATCTTCGGCTTGGTGGGCCGTTACCCCACCAACTACCTAATCGGCCGCCGGCCCATCCTCGGGCGGGCAGATGCCCCTTTCGGCCTGAGGACCTTCCAGTACCTCAGGCCTATGGGGGATTAGCCCCAGTTTCCCGGGGTTATCCCCCTCCCGAGGGTAGGTTACCGACGTGTTACTGAGCCGTCCGCCGGTGCGCGCAGAGCGCGCCCCATGACTCGCATGGCTTAGTCGGACCCCCATAGCAGTGGCCTCCGGCAGGATCAACCGGAATTGAGCAAGGAGTACGGCCGGTGGGACTTCCCTCTGCGGGGAAGTACCAAAATTCCCGTCCGGGGTTTGGTCGGGATGTCGGGCCTGCCTTACCCCCGAGGGGTCCGCCTTTCGGCGTTTCCTCGGGAGCGCACCTTTTTGTGACCCGGGCTGGAGGGCGGGGTTCATCTTTGGGTGCTTTGCACCCGTTCCCCCCGACGCCGCCGTCTTGGCGCCCGGGTGTTTCGCCCCCTCTTCGGGGGCTCCACCCAATAGGGTGGAACTCCACCGATACAAAATTTTTGCAAAAGCCTCGAGCGCGGATATTTTTGAAAAAGAATCCGTCAAAAAGGAGAACAAAAATGGACAAATTTGAACATAAAAATGTCAAAATTTTTGCAACCTGCCTCAGAGACGAAGTATCTCGGGAACAATGCTTATCTTCGAAACGGGAGTAGGTATTGTATTAGTAACCGCGAGCTCATCGACTGCTTTACTCACCCTTTCGACAGCCCCCTCAGCAAAGACCCCATGGGTAACACCGACGAAGATCTTCTCCGCGCCAAGCTTCCTGAGTATGCGGGCAGCCTTTACCATGGTTCCCCCGGTACTTATTATGTCATCGACTATGAGTACGTTCTTGCCCCTGACGTCTATATCTACTGGTCTAATCTCAACCTCGGTTGGGGAGATGCGCCTTTTCTCAAAGTGGCTGTACTCGAGGCCAAGCTCCATTGCAACGGCCCGAGCCCTCCCAAGAGCACCCCTGTCCGGAGCCAAAACTATTCCTTCACCGAGCTTCTCGCGGAAGTAGTCAGCTATGATCCGTGCGGGGGAGACGTTTATCCCCTTGCCCGGAAAGTACTTTATCGTTTCCGGATTATGGAGATCAAAGATGTAAAGTTCATCGTAGTAGAGGCCGAGGGCCCTCATCACTGCCCTAACGCTTATAGGCTCGCCTTCCTTCGTAACTCGATCCTGCCTGCTGTAAGCAAAGTACGGAACCACCGCGCGGAGCTTTTCAAAGCCTTTCTCCCTGAGCGCATCCCCAATGAGGAGTAGCTCAAGGATTTTCTCATCTTGGGGAGCGAATGTCGAGCTGATGACGGTAGCCTCTCTCCCGAAACCGAGGACTCGGACGTACTTCTCCCCGTCGGGGAATTTCCTGAGCTCGATCTCAATGACCTCTCCGCCGAGTTCCCTGAGCTCGTCTTCGAGGTGTTTCCCACCGCTCCCGATAACGAACATGAGCGCCACCTCCTTTGACGGTTTTCTGTCGAAGCGGAGCCTTATAAACCCACCGTTATACCAGAAGAACGGCAATTATCCCCGCGAGGAAGATTCCGTCGAAGGTTCCTGCTCCACCGATGCTGACCATGGGAGCCCCGAGATATTTGAGCTTGCCCCAGTTCATCAGATCGGCTCCAATGAGAACCCCCAAGGTACCGCTGGCGTAGGCTATTATGGGCTTGTGGTCACCTCCAAAGAGAAGGGCCAGGATAACGGCTATGATCGGGGGCACAAAGCTCGGTATGGCTACGCCCACACCCCGGACAGGCTTGGAAACGGCGTAACTGAAGAGCGACGCTATACCCACAGCTATCCCCATGTTGATGAGCACATCCACCCTTCCAATGGAGGCCAATCTCAAAACCTCGTAGAGGACGATACTAAGGGGAACCAGCGCACCCCCGACGTTAATAGCGATTATCATCTTCTGCTCTTCAAGATCAAAGTATGGGACAGGATAAGGAATTCCAAAGAACCTAACCTCCCTCACTTTCACGACGGGGACGTATGTTCTTTCCTCCGCCACTGGAATGTTAACGAAACTCCCAAATAGCGACGCAAGGAAAAGGGTGTAGGCAACGGCCGGAGGTATGCCGAGTTTCTGAAAAGCAGCTGTAACTATGCCCGAGAATATCGTAAAGAAAACAACGAACATGAGAAAAAGCAGGAAAAAGAAGGGAAGGCCTATTGGGGGTAAGAGATACCTATACCTCATCCTCCTCCCCCAACTCAACGTTGGCCCAGACCTGAACGCCCCTTTTGAGCTTCACTTCTAAGGGTCTTTCGAACTTCGTTGCGTTTTTGAAGACCCAAGCGTAGAGAGGCTTTCCGTTGGAGTACTCCTTTAGAAACTCCAGGCTCGCGTGATGTTTGTCCCCATGTTCTGCGAGCTCCTCCGGAGTGAAGGGGCCGAGGACATCAACTAGCTCTGCCTTCCCTATCGCCTTTCCGTTGCTTATTATGAGTACCTCACCCCTTATGCGGGTCCGGGACTTCCTTATCTCCCAGACCTTTTTACCCTCAACTATCCATCCAGCGTAGGGCTGCCGTATTATAAGCCCCCTCAAGGTCATCACTCCTTGAACTCAACGAACTCCTCCTTCATGCCGTCCTTGGTGATAACAACCACCTGGACTTTTCTCTCACCGGTGTACACATCCCTTTTACCGGCAGTTTTGACGGCCCTCACAGCCAGCTCTTTGGCCTCCTCTATGCTCATGTCCTCACGGTAGCCGTCCTCTATTATCGCAATGGCGAATGGACTGCCCGAGCCTGTGGCAGTGTACTTCTCAAACACAAGCCCACCAAGCGCGTCAACGCTCGCCAGTTCCGGTTTATCCACGTAGCCACCTATGATGATCTGCACCATGTAAGGGAACCACTTGTTCTCGTTGAGTATGTTGCTCAGCAGGTTCGCCATAGCCCTCGTTGTCATAGGTCTCCCCCAAGTGAACTGATAATACCTCGCCTGAGCCTCGAGCATTCTCGCCAGAGCCTGGACATCACCAACGCTCCCAGCCGTCGTTATCGCTATCCTGTCCGTGATTGGGAGTATTTTCCTGATGTTGAGGGTTTCAACCATGTTGCCGAGTGAGGCCTGTGTATCGGCCGCAAGTACAACACCTTCCTTGACCTTTATACCAACGGTGGTTGTCCCGGTTTTCTTTTCCTCCACTATAATCACCCCCAGAACTAACTTCTCGCCATGAATTTAAAGGTTTGGTAGCTCACAGAGAGGACAACACAGCTGTTCCAAAACGGCCCCGAACAAATTCAACTTTAACCCCGTAGACTTCCTCAAGAATTTTGGGCGAAAGGGCTCCGACGCTACCCTCCCAGACTTTCTCACCGCCCTTAAGAATCAGAAGCTCGTTGGCATACCTGAGAGCTAGGTTGAGATCGTGAAGAACCGCGATCACAACTTTCTCCTCCCTGAGTTCCCTTAAGAGCTCCATTATCCTGAGGGCGTGGTTTACGTCAAGATGGCTCGTCGGCTCGTCTAAGAGTATGACCCTTCCCCCCTGAGCCAGTGCCCTGGCCAGTAGTACAAGCTGGTATTCTCCCCCTGAAAGTGAAAGCACGGAGTCCTTTCTCCTGTCCCAGAGACCCACCTTCCTGAGGGCATTTCTAACACTGCCTTCCGTAAAGTACGTGCCCATTTCCACGAACTCCTCGATGGTGAAGTTGAACTCCGGAACCGATGCCTGAGGCACGTAGGAGACAAACCTAGCCCGCTCCCTCGGGTTCATGTGGAGCAGATCAACACCATCGAGTTCAACCTTACCATCAGGCCTTAGGATTCCAGCGATGCACTTGAGTAGCGTGCTCTTACCGGCCCCGTTGGGTCCTATTATGGCGAGCAAACTACCCCTGCGGGCTTCAAAGGAGACTCCCTTGAGGACCTTCCTCTTCCCGTACGAGAAGGAAACGTTCACCCGGAGGATCATGTAAGGGCCTCCCCCCTCTTGTGCTTTCGGAGGAGATAAAGGAAGAACGGCCCGCCCATCATCGCCGTGACAATGCCCACGGGAATCTCCGTTGGTCTGGCGATCGTTCTGGCGAGCAAGTCAGCCAATACCATCAAAATTCCACCGAGGAGGGCCGCGTTCAGTGTCAACCTTTTGTGATTGGGCCCAACGAGGATTCTGGCAATGTGGGGACCGATAAGGCCCACGAAACCTATGATCCCTGCCGATGCCACGGAAACGGCACTCATAACGGCTATTACTATCACAACAAACTTGCGGAAGGTATCAACGTCCAGCCCGAGGGCAAGACCCTCCTCTCCAAGGAGAAGAAGATTCAGCTCCTTCCATTTCCAGAGAAGAAAGCTGAGGCCAAAGAGGGAAGCGAGAAACACGTTTCTGACTTTCTCCCAGTCCGCACCGTTAAAGCTCCCCATGAGCCACATGTAGGTCAGGTGAGCCCTTGGCCCGAGGGTTAATACGAGATACGATGTTATGGCCCCAGCCATAAAGCCAAAGGCAACCCCCGAGAGTAGGAGCGTATCAACGGGTATCCTGCCGTCCACCTTGGCAACTGTGTAAACGATATAAACGGAGAGGATGGCGAAGGCAAAAGAAAGCAATGAAACGTGATCGGGGAAGTATATGAGGCCCAAAGCCGCGCCGATGCTTGCGCCCCCGCTTATTCCGATGATGTAGGGATCGGCCATTGGGTTCTTGAAGAGGGCCTGGCTTGCCACACCTGCACTCGCCAGGGAGAGGCCAACGAGATAAGCCAGCAAAACCCTAGGCAGGCGGAACTCCCAGACGATAATGAAGTACCTCGGCTTTTTCCCCGGGTGCTCACCCAGGAAGCTCGTTTTCAGCCCATAAATTATCGAGCTGGTGACATCGGAAGGACTCAGCTTGACGGAGCCAACGTAAACGCCGAGGAACAGTACGGCAATTGACAGGAGGAGTAAGGCGGGGAACCATTTCCGCATATGCTGGAGTTTTTGTCCAGCCTTTTAAAGTTGATGTATCAGCCAGGAATCCGGTCATCATCCCTGGGTCAGGTTCGAGAGTGCTCATCACGAACGGGTGCTCAACGTAGAGAGCTCCTCAATCCTTAAAAACTTTCGTGCTTAGTAATAAACATGAGCGTTTCAGTAAAGCAACTGAGCGGAAAGATTCCCCTGGCACTCGTCACGATAAGACCCGCAAGGCTTTTTGATATAAGTGAGATAATGCGGATCGAGAGGGAGTCCTTCCGCGAGGCCTACCCTAGAGGTCTCTTCCTAGTCTTCCTCGAGAACAATCCGGAGACGTTTCTCGTTGCAGAATACAACGGCAAGGTAATCGGCTACGTCATGGCCTATCTCAGGCCCGACCTTGAGGGCCACATAATGAGCATAGCCGTCGACGAACGCTACCGGGGGAACGGCATAGGCTCCGCTTTGCTAACCGAGGCGATAAACAGGCTCATCGCAAGGGGGGCAAGGTACATAGGCCTCGAAGTCCGCGTGAGCAACGAAAAGGCCATAAAGCTCTACGAGCGCTTTGGCTTCCGGAAGGTGAAGCGGATTATCGGCTACTACTCGGACGGCGAAGATGCCTACTACATGCTCCTGCCTGCTGAGGAATGGAGGGGAAGCTGATGATAGTCTTTTACCTGAGCGGGGACAGGGTCTTTTCAACCGACCAGAACGCGATAAACGGCCTTTACAACAAGCGCCACTTCGGAAAGCTGGTGGAGGGCAAGCTCTTCCTCTCGTTGCTCGAAGCCACATACCTCGTCGAGAGGGGCAAGATAGAGGTCAGGGAGGGAAAGAGAAAACTAACCGTCGAGGAGCTCATGAACCTCGGAAGAGAGAGGGACGAGCTGTTCGACGCTAAGTACCTCGTCTACAAGGATTTGCGCGACAGGGGCTACACCGTCAAGTCAGGTTTAAAGTTCGGCTCGCACTTCCGCGTTTACAGGCGCGGAATGGACGAGCACTCCCAGTGGCTCGTGTGGGTTCTCCCAGAGAACTCCCGCCTGAGCCCGAACGACATAACGGCGAGGGTTAGGGTTGCCCATGGCGTCAGGAAGAACATGATTATGGCGATAGTTGATGAGGACGCCGATGTTACCTACTACAAGGTCGAGTGGGTGAGGTTTTAGGAGGATGTCCTATGAATGAAACCCTCCTAGTTACCATATTCTTCCTTGCCGGATGGATTTCCTCCGGTGTCCCCTGGCTGATTTTAAGAGCAATGTATCATGTACTCCATCTTAAATCACCTCTTACCGCAAGAGTGCTCTTGACTTTCTTAGGGCTCTCCTTGGCAATCGCCCTAATCGAGTACTCCCCCCTAATAGTTAGCGTGTTTTATAAATCCAGCTTCCTTCTGGTTGGGTTCATAATATCCGCCGTGATCTCACTAATTTTCAGAATCGTCCTCATCCCTGTGCTTGACAATAGGTTGATGGTCAACGCTGGGATTTACGGTCTAAGCGAGGCTCCAGAGAGAAAGAAAGAGCTAATGATAGTTAGTGTTAGCGGATACTTGTTCACATGGATCATCTGGGATTATTTCGATAATACTAACAGCGTTTTTCCTCATTATTTTTGGATACTGGGCTGGAGCGATTTAAATGCCCCTTTAAGAGTTGTGATGTATTTGATCATTATATTGATCGCTGATCTTAAATAATTGATGATCATGTATTTTGGCACTAGCAATTATACCTATGCATACCTATGGATTAACTTTTTAATACATCTACTACATCCTATATTGGAAATCTCATTAGGAATAAAGAAAATAAAGATTGTAAGAAAAATAAAAACTTAAAAACGGTGATTGAGATGATAGTAGTAGATAACAACATGTTACAAGCTATTTCAACAGTACTCCTAGCCGCTTCAGTTATATATGCTGCTCTTCAAGTTCGAGAAAATAGTTATCAACGGGAACTAGCAGTTATGAAAGAAGCGTACGATTACATAAGAGAAACTAGAAAATATCGTCGTATGATCTATCAAAACAAAGAAATAATTCTTAAAACAAAAACAGTCGAAGAATTAAAAAAACTGGAGAAAGAATACCCTGATTTGTATGATGCAATCCAAGAGGTATTTAATTGCTATCACTATGTAGGATTTTTAATAAAACTTGGATTTATCACAAAAAAGAAAAAAGAATTCATTGATGAAATTCATGAACCAGTTTTAAGAATAAATGAAATTGCCGGTCATATAATTGATTTAGAAAATAAAAAAGCAGGATATAAAGGCTACAAAAAGTACTTCCTGTATCTAATTCAAGAAATTAAGCAAGAACTAGATGTCAGGACTGATTAGATAAAACTTCAAACTCCCTGGTCAAGAGCCTAAATTCCTTCTCCCCTATAGACTTGGGGTCTATCGGAACTAGAATAACAGTGTTGCTTATTACGGCATGATCCTTGATGTTCGCCAGAAACTTAAAGACAGGGATAAACCCATTTTCGGTTATTAGGTATTCCACCCCATCAAGGTATATCACCTTTTCCGCATCATTCCTTCGCATAAACTGAACTAAAAGATGGGTAAGATACTCAAGTCTTCGGGGATGAACCGTATCTTTTCCTCCAATTGGAGTCAACCAGAGAACAGGACTTTTCTCAATCCCGAGGGTATTTTTGAAGAAAACTGGAGGGGTTCTTGATATTATAACAACTGCCCTCCCCCCAATGAGTTTCTTAAGAAGTGACAAGCCGTTTTTAACACCTACTATGTAGAGTCCGGGTACCATTTTCTCGGTTCCTCCATCTCCGCTAAGCTCCACAACGGGAACGAGCTCATAGTGCACCAGCATCTCCTTGAGTAGATGAAACCACCCATAGGTCAAGAGAGCCAGTGCAACACCACAGATGATGTTACACAAGGCTTCAAGCTGGTGCACTGTAGAATTAGAGAGATTTAGCAGGTCTCCTTCCATAAGTTCAACCGGGAGAACAGTAAACTTTGCCAGAGAGAATCCAAGCCATGCCAAAATCATCCAATCGTAAGCACTTGCCAGTCTTGGATAATGTTCCCTAAACTCACGTCTGTATTTTACACTCATTATTAAGAGCGTAAACATAACAATGAGCACTACTATGGCTGTAATTACATTAAAGTAAGCTACACTTTCACTCACTGTTATCACTCCAATATGGTTAATACTTAATTAGAATATTTAAACTTTTTGAGAAAAAAGATGAAAAAACCTTCTATAAAAGATCAAAAGGATCTAATCATCGATTATCCAATTTTCAACGATCTCCAAACTCAAAAATTTGAAAAGAAACCCAAAAAAGATTGAAACAAATACTCACTTCAAGAACCCTGTCTTCTTCCCCAAATCCTCGAAGGCATCTATGACGTACTGGAGGTCCTCCTTGCTGTGGGCCGCTGACGGCTCGAGCCTTATCCTGGCCGTTCCAAGCGGGACGGTCGGATAGACGATGGCCTGCGCGAAGATGTTGTACTCGTCGTAAAGCCTCCTGCTGAACTCCTGGGCGAGCTTCTCGTCGTAGAGCATAACAGGCGTAATCGGGTGCTTGGTGTTTCCGAGGTCGTAGCCGAGGTCTCTCAGCCCGTTCTGGAGGAAGTGGGTGTTGTCCCAGAGCTTCTTGACCAGCTCGTCGCTCCTCTGGAGAATCTCAACGGCCGCTATGGCCGCCGCGACGTCAGGTGGGTTGGGAGCGCTTGAGAACAGGAACGGCCTCGCCCTCTGGCGGAGGTACTCAATGGCCTCCTCGGGACCGGCAACGTAACCGCCGATGACACCGAAGGCCTTGCTCAGCGTTCCCATCTCGAAGTCAACCCTGTCGTGGAGCTTGAAGTGGTCAACTATACCCCTTCCGCTGTCACCGAGGACACCCTCACCGTGTGCGTCGTCTATGTAGAGTATGGCATCGTACTGCTCGGCCAGCTCGGCCATTTCAGGAAGCGGGGCGAGGTCACCGTCCATTGAGAAGACACCGTCGCTGACGATGATTTTCTTCTTCTTGTCCTTGTTCTCCTCCAGCCTCTTCTTGAGGTCCTCCATGTCGATGTGCTTGTAGATGACCTTCGGCGCACCGCTGAGGCGCATTCCGTCTATTATGCTCGCGTGGTTGAGCTCCTCACTGATAAAGACTCCGTCTTCCCCTTTCTTGAGGAGGGCGCTTATTGCCCCGAGGTTCGCGTTGTAACCGCTCTGGAAGAGGATAGCGGCTTCCCTCTTCTTGAACTTGGCGAGCTTCTCCTCGAGCTCGACGTGGAGCTCCATCGTTCCCGCTATCGTTCTCACGGCTCCAGCGCCAACGCCGTAGTCGAGGATGGCCCTTATGGCCGCGTATCTAATCTCAGGATGCGCGGCAAGGCCGAGGTAGTTGTTGGAGCACATGTTGAGAACCTTCTTGCCATCAACGATGACCCACGGGCCCTGGGCACTTTCGAGCTTTCTAATGGTCACGTAGAGGCCCTTATCCTTGAGCTCCTGGAGCTCTTCCCTAATCCAGTCAAGCTTCCCCATGAGAACCACCGTTTACACATGGTCATCGAGGTATAAAAGTTTTGCACTGAACCTGTTAGTTCAGTCTAATTATTGCCGTGAAGATTGCCAAAAGGGTGAGCGCGAAGCTTCCGCCGATTTCAAGCCTGTAGTCGTGCTTTCTGTTAGGATATCTTTCGATTAGTCTGAGCTCAATCCTAAAATTTCTCGGCCCTGTGACGATGATTGACAACCCCCAGCCCCTCCTCGACAGCGGGTAAGCAACGGGCACGACGCCGGTGAAGAAGTCGAGGAAGAGATGGCTTCCCCAGCCGAGGGCGAAGAGGAGGAAGGGACCTTCGAGGTGTAGGCCGAGGAGAAGGGCCGGGAGAAAGGGCAGGAGGGAGTGGAGGTATGAGCGGTGCTCCTCAGCCAAAGCATCGAGGTCGGGGAAGACCGCGCCGAGGACGAGTGCTGTTAGTCCCGTCAGCGTCGGCTCGTTTGAGAGTGCGAGGTAAACGAGGCTCGGAATCGAGGCGTGCTCAAGCGGGTCCATGGCAAAGCCCTTAAACTCTTGGCTCTCATAAAGGTTTAGGTGGAATACATGGCCGAGGAGATTAGAGAAGTTAAGGTTCTCGAGAAGCCCTGGGTTGAAAAGTACCGCCCTCAGAGGCTCGATGACATCGTTGGTCAGGAGCACATAGTCAAGAGGCTAAAACACTACGCTAAAACCGGTTCGATGCCCCACCTGCTCTTCGCTGGACCGCCGGGCACGGGAAAGACCAGTGCGGCTCTGGCCCTTGCGAGGGAGTTATTTGGCGAAAACTGGCGTCATAACTTCTTAGAGCTGAACGCGTCGGATGAGCGCGGGATAAATGTCATCCGCGAGAAGGTCAAGGAGTTCGCAAGGACGAAGCCGATAGGCGGGGCGAGCTTCAAGATAATCTTCCTCGACGAGGCCGACGCTTTAACCCAGGACGCCCAGCAGGCCTTGAGGAGAACGATGGAGATGTTCTCCAACAACGTCCGCTTTATCCTGAGCTGCAACTACAGCAGTAAGATAATCGAGCCGATACAGTCGAGGTGTGCAATCTTCCGCTTCAGACCCCTCAACGACGAGGACATAGCGAAGCGTATAAGGTACATCGCCGAGCAGGAGGGGCTTGAGCTCACCGAGGAGGGCCTTCAGGCGATTCTCTACGTTGCCGAAGGCGACCTGAGGAGGGCCATCAACGTCCTCCAGGCGGCGGCCGCTCTGGACAAGAAGATAACCGACGAGAACGTCTTCCTCGTTGCCAGCAGAGCTCGTCCCGAAGACGTTCGCGAGATGATGACCTTAGCGTTGGAGGGCAACTTCCTGAAGGCGAGGGACAAGTTGAGGGACATACTCCTCAAGCAGGGCCTCAGCGGTGAGGACGTGCTGATTCAGATGCACAAGGAAGTCTTCAACCTGCCGATTCCGGAGGACAAGAAGGTCGCTCTGGCGGACAAGATAGGCGAGTACAACTTCCGCCTAGTTGAAGGCGCCAACGAGATGATACAGCTTGAAGCTTTACTCGCCCAGTTCACGATTATGGGTGACAAGAAGGGCAAGTGATTGCCATGACCGAGGTTCCCTGGGTTGAGAAATACCGCCCGAGGAAGCTGAGCGAGATAGTGAACCAGGAGAAGGCAATAGAGCAGGTGAGGGCCTGGGTCGAGGCCTGGCTTCACGGCAACCCCCCGAAGAAGAAGGCCCTAATTCTCGCCGGACCTCCAGGCGTCGGCAAGACGACCACAGTCTATGCTTTGGCGAACGAGTACGGCTTCGAGGTCATCGAGCTGAACGCGAGCGACGAGAGAACCTACGAAAAGATAGAGCGCTACGTTCAGGCCGCTTATACGATGGACATCCTCGGAAAGCGCAGGAAGCTAATCTTTCTCGACGAGGCGGACAACATAGAGCCGAGCGGTGCGCGAGAGATAGCGAAGCTCATAGACCGAGCCAGGAATCCCATCATAATGAGCGCCAACCACTACTGGGAGGTTCCCAAGGAGATTCGCAACAGGGCCCAGATAGTCGAGTACAAGCGGCTAACGCAGAGGGACATCATAAAGGCCCTCGTGAGGATTCTCAAGCGTGAAGGAAAGACCGTTCCGAAGGAAATACTCTATGAGATAGCCAAGCGCGCGAACGGCGATTTAAGGGCGGCGATAAACGACCTCCAGACGGTGGTTACGGGTGGTGTCGAGGACGCAAAGGAAGTTTTGGCCTACCGCGACGTCGAGAAGAGCGTCTTCCAGGCTCTGGCCCAGGTCTTCGCGACCGACAACGCCAAGAGGGCGAAAATAGCTGTCCTCGGCGTGGACATGTTCCCCGACGAGCTCCTCCTCTGGATTGACGAGAACGTGCCCTATGTCTACTACAAGCCCGAGGACATAGCGAGGGCTTACGAGGCCCTCAGCAGGGCCGACATATACCTCGGCAGGGCGAAGAGGACGGGCAACTACTCGCTCTGGAAGTACGCCACCGACATGATGACAGCTGGAGTGGCGGTTGCAGGAGTCAAGAAGAAGGGCTTCGTGAGGATTTACCCGCCGAAGACGATAAAGCTCCTCACCGAGAGCAAGACTGAGAGAACGCTCAGGGACTCGATAGTCAAGAAGGTCATGAAGGAGATGCACATGGCCAGGCTCGAGGCCCTGGAGACCCTCCATTACCTCCGCGTCATCTTCGAGAGCAACCCAGATTTGGCCGCTCATTTCACGGTCTTCCTCGACCTCAGCGAGAAGGAGGTTGAATTCCTCGCTGGAGACTCCGAAAAGGCAAAAACAATCTGGGGCAAAGCCATGAACATCGAGAAGAAGCTTAAGGAGCGGGGCAGGTTGGAGACGAGCGTTCGCGAGGGCCTCAGGAAAGCGAAGGAGAAGGAAGAAGAGGAGATGGAGTCGGAAGGGGCCGAAGAAACCGGGGAGACTGAGGAAGTCCCTCAAGGAGAACCTGAGGAAGGGGAGGAACTCAGCGAGGAAGAGCTTGAGGAGGCCGAGAGGGAGATAGAGCCCGTGGGGAAGAAGGAGAAGAAGCCCGAAAAGAAGAAGGGCAAGCAGGCGACGCTGTTTGATTTCTTGAAGAAGTGAGTTTCGCCTTTTGTATTCTTTGCAATACAAATCTTTGCAATTTTTATATTCCGAAAGATATAAAATCTCAAGTATTCTATACTCCTTTGGTGGGAAGAAGTGCTCACAAGGGAGGAGATAGTTGAGGTTTTAGCGCCCTACAACCTCTGGGGCGGTAGAAAATGGAACGCCATACCGAGGGACGAATACCTCTCAGAAATTGAGAGGAAACTCTCCGCAGGTGTTGTTGCGCTTGTGGGGACCCGACGTTCTGGGAAAACTACTCTCGCGGGGCTTTTCCTGAAGAAAGCCATAGATGATGGCCTTCCTCCAGAGGGGACGCTCTACGTGAACCTCGAAGACCCGCGCTTTTCCCCCTACCTCTCGCCCGAGTTCCTCGAGGAGGTGTTTTCTGCCTACAGGACGTACGTTTACGACGGCGATGGCCCCATCGTGGTTCTCGACGAGGTTCAGAACGTTCCGGGCTGGGAGAAGTGGGTCAGAAAGGTTCTCGACCTCAGCGAGGCGAGGGTCATAGTTACGGGCTCTACCTCCTCACTCCTTCGCTCCGAGCTCTCAACGCTCCTGACAGGCAGGGTTCTTCCGGTGGAGGTTTACCCGCTTAGTTTTAGGGAGTTCTTGATATTCAGGGGATTTTCCGCTGACTTCAAACGCTTACTGGGTAAACGGAGAAAGGTCGAGGCCCTCATGAGAGAGTACCTCGAGTTCGGCGGCTTTCCTCAGGTTGTTCTCACGGAGGATGATGCCCTCAAGCTCGAACTCCTGAGGGAGCTTTTTGAGGGCATAGTCCTGAGGGACATTGTCTATAGGCACGGCTTCCGTGATGCGAGGGCTGTTAAAATAGTCGCCGAGCTGGCACTGAGCAGGTTTTCCTCACTGGTGAGCGTTTCAAGGCTGAGGAACGAGCTGGCTGGAATACTGAGTAGGAAAGTCTCTCCGAACTTCGTTGATGGTGTTCTTGACGCGATGGATGAAGCTTATCTGAGCTTCCGCGTTCCAATCCTCTCGCCGAAAGTTAAGGACGCAATGCACTACCCGAAGAAGATGTACGCGATTGACACTGGAATAGCGAACATCGTGGGGATACACTTTACAGGAAACATTGGAAGGCTCGCCGAAAACGCCGTCGCGAGGCATCTCCGCCAGCGCTTCCGTGAGGTCTACTATTACCGCGGAAAGGGAGAGGTTGATTTCATCGTTAAGGAGGGCCTCAGGGTAACGCGTGCCGTTCAAGTGACCTGGGACATCGACGAGAGCTGGGAGCGGGAAGTTGAAGGCCTCTTGGAGGCTATGGACGTCTTCGGCCTGAAGGAGGGCGTAATAGTTACTGGCTGGCGTTCCTGCGAGGAGAGGTTTGGGGAGAAAACTGTGAAGTGCGTCCCGCTGTGGAGGTTTTTGATATGGTTATGGAATTTGTAAACTTTCATATAGTCTTTCCATTTTCTCTTTAAGTTCCGGGAGCTTGTTTTGGATAAGGTCCCAGATTAGCTCGACGTCAATTCCGAAGTACTGGTGGATTAGTATGTTTCTCAGTCCAATTATCTTGCGCCACTCTACCTCTGGGTGTTTCTCCCGGATTTCAGGAGGGATTGCCCTGCACGCTTCTCCGATTATCTCGAGGTTTCTCACGACGGCATCTACGACCATCTTGTTTATCCTGAACTCCTCAAGCGTCATCCCATCAGTGTACTCCTCGATTTTCTCTATGGCTTCTAAAATGTCCTCAATGTAGATTCTATAGTCCCTCAACGCTCACCGCCTCGCGCCATACGTACTTCCGGACCCTCGGCTTCAGCGCCTCGACCGTTATCAGGTCAACTTCCACTCCGAGCAGGTCTTCGAGAAGGAACTTCAGCTCCATGTAGTTGTCGAAGGTCTTCTTGCCCTCTTCAAACTCCACGAGGACGTCGAGGTCGCTGTCCTCTCTCGCATCACCCCTCACGTAAGAACCGAAGAGCCAGAGCCGTTTAACACCTAACTGCCTCAGCTCGTTAGAGTGGCTCTGCAGGCGACTCATGATGCGTTTAAGTTTTTCGTTCTCCATCACTTTAAATAACCGGGCAGAGGTTAAAAGCATTCACCTGAGTTCAATGTCGGCACAGACCTTAAACACATGCGGCTTGAAGTCGCTCACCTTCTTCACCCTCACGGAGCACTCCCTTCCAAGCTTTTGGCATTCCTCAAGTATTCTCTGCCTGAATGCTTCAATCTCGTTCTCGTGAACGAAGTCGTAGTAGTGAAGCCAGCGCTCGGCCTTTGAGAGAGTCAAGCTTAGCGCGTCAACGCCCCTCGGCGTTGGGCTTATAACTCGGTCGTAGCTCGGGAGCTCGGGCAGAACCTTGAAGGCGTCGCCGTGAATGAACTCTATCTCGCCCTTCAGCCTCCTCCTGTTGCGCTCTATGTTTTCAAGGCCGAGTTCGTAGGCTTCCCTGTTCAGCTCGACGGCAGTTATCTTGACCTTTCTATACCTTGCTATCACGAGCGCGTAGGGCAGAACTCCGGCGAAGGGAATTAAAATTCTCTCGCCGTCTTTCACCAGCTGGGCCAGCCGATAGCGTTCTCCCTTCATTCGCGGGTTGAAGAAGGCTTTGCTTAGGTCAACCTTAATCTCGACGCCGTTCTCCCTGTGGACAGTTTCGAGCCTCTTTTCACCCCAGATTATTGAGTAGTCCCTGATTCGGAAGGCCCCCTCGTGAAAGCCCTTCCTCGCTATCACCTTGAGGAACGGGTGAACCTTCCTCAACGCGAAAACGATGTCCTCAACGCGGTGCTCCAGCTCGGGCGGGATTTGAATAACGGCGATGTCGCCTATAACGTCGTAGCGCCTGAGGTACTTCAGCTCATCCTCGCTCAGTCTCTCCGCCAAAACGCTCTCCAGATTTTTGTATATCTGTCTCTCTGGCCGAAATGGAAGCTCAACGGGCAAGACCTCGTAGCCGAGGGTGTAACTCCTCTCGTCCTCGATGACTGGTAGGAGAACGAAGTCATCCTCCCTCTTCGGTCGTCTCTTCCCGTCGTAGAGGCCGAGCTTCTTCAGCTTTCTTTTAACTGGTTCAGCTTCTCGCCTTGGAACCTTAAGCGCAGGCAAATTCTCACCGGAGAAAGTTGAGAGGATGGTTTTAAAAACTCACTTCCAGTAGGGCTCGCGCATGAAAATGGCCCTTTTGAGGATATCGACGAGCTCCGCGTCGCTTGCACCGTTTCTCATCGCGCTCAGGAAGTCTATCAAATCATCGTTCCTCAGCAGGCAGGTCTTGAACTTCCCGTCGGAGGTGACCCTCAGCCTCGTGCAGTTGGCGCAGAAGACCGTGTTGTGCATTGCCCTCACGACCTCGACCTCGGCCACGCCGTAGTCGGTCGGGATAAAGTACTTCCTCCGCCTGTGCATCGTTCTCTCACGGATTTCAACGGCTTTCCTTTCGAGCTCCCGCTCGACGGGCTTGAGCGGATAGAAGTACTTCCTGAAGAAGGCCGTCTCAGTCATCTCCCTCGGCGCTTCGAGCTCTATCAGCTGGAGTATCGTTCCCGTTTTGGCGGAGAAGTCTATCATGTCCCATATCTCTCCCTCGTTGAGGCCCTTCATGACCGTCATGTTGAGCTTGACTGGCGAAAGATACTTTACCGCCTCCTCGATGCCCTCAAGGACGTCGTTGAGCGCGTCAACGCCGGTAATTTTTTTGTAAACCTCCGGTTTAAGGCTGTGGAGCGAGACGTTGACCCTATTGAGACCGGCCTTCGCAAGGGGCTTTGCCAGCTCCTTTAAGCGACTCCCGTTGGTCGTCATGCTCAGGTCGATCACGTAGGGCTTTATTCTGCGGACGATTTCAAGGATGTCCTCCCTGACCGTCGGCTCACCGCCAGTAAGCTTGACCTTTCTTATTCCAAGACGAGAGGCTATTCTAACGATTCTCTCTATCTCCTCGGGCGTCATCTCGTTTTTGGCTAAAAACCGCTGGCCCTCGCGGTGGCAGAAAAAGCATCGGAAGTTACACTCCTGCGTGAGCGAAATCCTGAGGTTCGTTACAGGCCTTCCGAAGCGGTCGTAGAGGGGCATTCAACCACCAAGATGATGAACTCTTCAGCTTAAAAAAACCTTTTGGTTAAATTGAAGTGCTTAACAGGAGAAAAGGTAAAGTAGTTGCAGGAACAAAATGAGAGCCCGGGGTGAAAACATGAAGACCGAAAGGGTTCGGGAAATTCTGGCAAGGATAGAGGGCCTTCACAGGGAGTTCGAATCCAAGTTCCCCCTCCTTTATGAAGAGGAAGGCCTTGAAGGGCTCTATCGCACCGTTAAATCTCTCTACTCACTGTCAGTGGAAAAGATGGATCTCATCAGCGAGCTGTACCGTGAAATTGCACCGGTAAGTGGAGATGTTGAGGGCATCCTGAAGGAAGTCCAGAAAAGCGAACACCAGATGAAGTTCCGCCTTGAGGAACTCCTCGGCATTCTCTCAAAGCCAGACCACTATTCCGAAAGAACCAGACTTAAGGCCTCACTCGACAGGCTCGTACACTTCCACCGCATATACGACTACACCATGAGGAAGGCACTTCAGGCAATTGGAAAGGAGATCGAGAGCATAGAGTTTCTCGAGCGGGTCGGGGGAAGCGAAAATCAGAAAAAGGTCCCCACTGGTATAGTTGAGAGACTGAAAAAAATTGACGAAATAGAGAAAGCCCTCGAGACGTCCCTGGTGTTCATGAGGAGACTCTACCTCCATCCCGGGGACGTGTACCGGGTCGAGGAGGCTCTAATCAGATGGCACAGGATGGGACTGCTGTGGGTTGAGGCGAGAAACGTTGAAAAGCTCAGCGGCGTCAGGAACGCCGGCGAGATCCTTGAGGGGCTCACGCTCATTGGAGTAGTGGAAAGGAAGGAACGGGGGGGTGAAAGTGTCTACAGACACAGGAGTTTCAGTTCGGGTTAGGGGAATATACAGCACGGCCCTGACGAAACTCTTCCTCGACAGGGGGTTTAGGATCAGCCAGCCCAGCCAGAAGATAGCCGAAAGGCTCGGGATCGAGAAGACCTACGACGAGTTCGACGTGGACATCTACGACAAGAGGGATCATCACGGGGTGATTCTCGTCGGTACCGAGGTTGAGAAAGTTAAGGAAGTTTTTGAGGAGGAGTTTATAGACGTCCTCTTCCGGAAGCTTCCGTATCAGCTCTACGGCATTTACAAAGGGCTTGTTATAAAGAGGGACGAACGCTACGTCTACGTCGATATAGGGAACGCGATAGGCACGATTCCGGTGGAGGAGGGAAAAAACCTTCACGAGGGCGACGAGGTCCTTGTCCAGGTCAAGAAGCACAACCTCCTTCCTCACCTGAGCACGATGCTGACGATCCCCGGTGATTACGCTGTGCTAATACCGAAACCCGTCGGCGTTCAGAGGCACGTCAAGATCTCCCGGAAGATACGGGACAGCTCTGAAAGAGAAAGGCTCAGAATACTCGGCCTGAGCATAGACATGGGTGAGTGGGGAATCCTCTGGAGGACTGCCGCCGCTTACAAGGACTGGAACACCCTCAGGGACGAGATAATACGCCTCTCCAAGATCGCTGACAGGCTCAAGGAAGCCGAGAAAAAATCCGCCCCGGAGCAGATCGTTGAAGGAAGGAACATATACGAGGTCGAGTTCGGAGGAGGGGCGAAGAAAAAGCTTGACGAAATAAGAAACAGGGTTGTTCCAACGGTCGAGGGACACCACATGCTCAAGGCCTACGACGTGGAGTTCAGCTTTGCCGTTGAGATAGCCGAAGGGATCCTCGCGAAGGTGCCCGGCCAGAGAATTAAGGTCAATCAGGGCTTCTGGGAGGCTTTGCTCGACTCAAAGGGGCCAAAGAAGGGGTGGCTCTTCTTCCTCGAACACAACAAGCCGGACGGCCAGAGGTACAAACTCGGACCGGGAGAGATAGTTGAGGTAACGTTCAACCCGCTCAGGATAACCCTGAGGAGAAACCTCAAACCCGGCAAGTTCTACGACGGCCTCGACCTGCCCATAGAGTTCGGCGACTACGCCATAACTGAGATCGAGGCCGGCAAGTGGTGGTTCGTTCACCGCTACTACGACAGGAACGGCAACCTGAAGGGGGAGTACTACAACATCAACACACCGGTGGAGATCTACCCAGACAGGGCCCGCTACATAGACCTCGAGATCGACATCGTGAAGTGGCCGGACGGGGAGAAGGAGATAATAGATAAAGACAAGCTCAGGGAGCACTACGAGGACGGGATTATCAGCGAGAAGCTATACAAGGCCGTACTGAGGATCACGCAGGAAGTCTACGAGAGGATTTAGGGAAGCAAGTCTATCCCGAGCCTCTCTGCATCCCTTCTTAACTTTTTGTCATACGTGACGAGCCTACCGAACTCTTGGGCGGTTGCGAGTATTACCATGTCGTTAAAGCGTTTAGGATTTTTGGCCAGTTCGAGCGCGCGTTTTGTGTACTTCCCGCTGTCGCCCACTACCTTCGTCCTTGGGCTCTCCAGGATTGAGGATATCACGGCGTTTATTTCCTCCACTCTATAGCCTTCCCCCCTGAAAAACCAGTAGAGCTCATACAGAACTATGCTCGGCACAACCCACCGTTCCAAGGATGCGAGCAGTTTCCTTGCCTCTTCGTTAAACTCAGAATCCCTCAGGACGGCATAGACGAAGACGTTGGTGTCTATGACAGTCATTCTTCCTCACCAAGTCCTTTGAGAATTTTCTTCTCGATTTCTTTAACGGTCAGCCCCTTTCCTCCCGGGAGCATTGGGAGCTCAAGATCGCTCTTTTTGAGGACTATTTTTCCATTCTCCACCTCAACTATGAGCACGTCTCCAACATTAATCCCGAGCTTTTTCCTAACCTCGCTTGGTATAGTAATCTGGTAATTTCTAGTTACCTTTGTCAGTCCCATAGTCTCACCATAATTAGTAGGTTTGTAAAGCTAAAAAGTTTTTGGAAAAATTCCTGAGTGCCCCCCAATGGCAGGAAGGGAAGAAAGCTGAGTCTCGAAGAGCTTGAGCACGTTTACAGGGTAGTAGGAATTATCAAGCGACGATCGAGCTTGTGAAGGAGCTTGAGAAAATAGAGCCGAAGTTTTGAGTTTCTTCTCCTTAAATTTTAATCGCTAACGTCCTCAATGCCCTTCTCAGTAATCTTGAAGTAGACCATGCCGCCCTCCGGTCTAAAACGATGCCTTTCGAGAATGGCCACCCTCTTTCCAGGTGTTGGGAGCTTGTCGAGGCGGAGGATGTCTTTGCAGCGGTAGCCAAGGGTCTGCTCCGCTACGGGCCTTGTCCGTTCAGCCCGTGCATCGAAGTGCACCTGGTTGATCACGAGAACGGGAATTCGGTGCTTCCTTGCTATCCAAAGGAGAACCTGAAGCTGTTTGCCGAGCTCAGAGGTAAGGGAGCGCCAGTCCTCCTCAGCCCGGTAGTGGGCGGTTATCGAATCGACGACCACGAGGCTGAACTCCGGGGTAATAAGCCTCTTAAGCGAGCCAATGACGCGCCTCTGCTCCCTGATGTCGCCAGGGGTGAAGAGGAGAAAACGAGAAAGGGCCTCCTCAGGATCAAGGCCCCTTGCAGAAGCCATCTGGGACAATCTCTCTGGGGAAAAGCCACCCTCCGTATCGACGTACGCAACCTTCTTCCCGCTCAGGAGACCCGTCTGAACGGCGAGGGTCGTCTTTCCGGTGGCATAGGGGCCGTAAATCTGGGTTAGGACGCCCTCCCCAAAACCGCCACCGAGCAGTTCGTCGAGCGATTTTACCCCTGTACTCAACATGCTCTTCCCTCATAGGTTGAACTCTTCTCCGGGTTTGAGCACCTTGACGAAGGCGAATATCCTGTTCTTTCTGAGCTCGTTTATGAGCTTCTCGGGATCGCCGTTTCCATAGGTACCGTAGTGCATTGGAATGACTATCCTCGGCCGTATGTCCTCAACTATCTGAGCCGCTTCACGCTCGTTCGCCGTTGAACGACCGCTTATGGGCACGAGAAGGACGTCCACCTTACCGCGAAGCCTCTGGAGTGAGGGGAAGGAGTAAGTGTCACCTGTGTGGAAGAGCCGTTTATCCCCCTCGATGAGATAGCCGAGCGGGTACTGGCTCGAGGGATGCTCCATAAAGAAGGCAGTGACCTTTACACCCTCACCAAGCTCTATGGTTTCACCCTCAGAGATCTCCCGAACCCTCGTGACCCCGTCGGCGATTGCCATCAGGTAAACGGGCTTGGGGCCGATCACAGTTGCACCCCGGAGGCGGGAGAGAAGCTCGACCTTCCCGTAGTGGTCCGTGTGCTCGTGCGTTATCAGAATGTAGTCCACATCCCCTATCAGATCATCGTCCACGTCCGGGTACGGGTCTATCAGTATCTTAACTCCCCTCGTCTCGATCCAAAAGCAGGAGTGACCGTACCATATGATTCTCATCACGTCTCACCGGTAGGTGAGTTGGAGACTGAGAACTTAAACGTTTCCCAAGAAAAGCGTTTAAGGTTTCCCCTGGAAATAAGGTCTGGAGGTTAGAATGGAGAAGAAAGACCTCAAGAAAACCCTCACCTCACTGGTGCTCGTCTTGATAATCCTCGTGAGCCTAGCCGCGGCCAGCACGAACACGAGCAACGATGTCCTCTCCCAGGTGAACTCCATCCTGAAGAAGGTCGAAGAGATCAGGGGATTGACTTTCAAAGAACATCCGGAGATAGTGGTTCTCACACGGGAAGAGGCCAGAGAAAGATTCAGGCCTGGAAGGCCAGACATAAAGCGAATGAGGCTTGAGGAAGACGTCTATAAGATGAGCCTCCTCCTGCCCCCCAACTACCCCTACGTCCACGAGAAGGTCGAGCAGAGCGTGGGATGGATAGCCGTCACGATCGGTAACACGATCTACATCATAGCGGAGAACTTTCTCTCCGATCCGGACACGGCCAGGAGAGTCATTGCTCATGAGTCCGTTCACGTTCTCCAGAAGCAGTGGTTCAATGCCCCCTACGGCGGGCCGACCCTCGACACCACAAAGGCGATACAGGCGGCGATAGAGGGCGATGCCGACCTCGTCGCGGACATCTACTGCAACGAAACGGGGATCCCGATCCACAAGATAACGGACCTCTACACCAGGGATCCTGTAACGGCACTGGGCATCTTCCCTTACGTCTTTGGTGACAGGTTCGTCGCATACCTCTATCGCACAGGGGGATGGAGGCTCGTTAACGAGATGTACAGCCATCTGCCGAATACGACCAAAGTCGTGATGTTTCCCAGCTTCTACCTCCAGAACTGGACGCCCATCGACGTCAGGGCCGATGTAGAAAGGCTGGTACCAAAGAACGCAACAATAAGGTACTCCGACAGGATGGGGGCCTACTACGTGTTCCTGATCTACTGGGGACACAACGCCACCAGGGAGAAAGGAATGGAGATGGCCAAGGGCTGGTACGGAGACTGGCTGATCATGGGGGACGTCAACGGCACCAACGGAACCGAGCGGTTCCTGGTGTGGGAGGTTCTCTTCGACACCCCCGAGCACGCGACAACCTTTGGGAACTTCCTTGAGAGAATTGCAAAAAACGACGACTACGCCACATTTACAGTTAAAACCAGCGAACAGAGGGTTACACTCCTGGCCAAAAAGACCCTCTCGGAGGGGAAAACCGATGAAAGTGAAGGGGAAGTTGAAGTGCTCAATCTGTGGAAAGACATATGACAAACCGCTTCAAAGATGTGGATGCGGTGAGCCCGTCGAGTTCGAGCTCTTCGAGGGAGAACCCTACATAGGGAAGAGCGTCTGGGAGCGGTTCTGGGACTTCTGGCCGCTCGAGCCCGCGCTTGACTTTTCCCTTGGCGAGGGCGACACTCCGCTGGTTAAGTCAAGGCTCGGCGACGAGTTTGGAATAAAGCTCTACCTCAAGAACGAGACTGTGAACCCGACGTGGAGCTTCAAGGACAGGGGAACTTTTCTGGCGATGAGCTATGCCCTCAAAGCCGGCTACAAAACCGTTGGGACGGTCTCGACTGGAAACATGGCGGCGAGCGTCTCTGCCTACGCCACCCGCTTCGGACTTAAAGCTAAAATTCTCGTCTCCGAGAGCGCGGGCGACGAGAAATTAAAGGCCGTCTCGGTCTACGGCGGAGAAGTGATAAGGGTTCACGGCGACTACGGGAGGCTCTACTTCGAGAGCCTCAAGCTGGGAGAAAGGCTCGGGGTCTATTTCATGAACTCGGACAACCCCCTCAGAATAGAGGGCTACAAGAGTATCGCATTTGAGATAGCCGAGGAGATAAGCCCGGACTACATTCTGATTCCGACCAGCTCGGGCGGTCTTTTCAGGGGAGTGGCAAAGGGCTTCATCGAGCTTTACAAGAGCGGTCTCATTGAAGGCCTCCCAAAGCTGATAGCCGTCCAGGCCGAGGGCTGTTCTCCGATATGCATGGCCTTCCGCGAGGGGAGGGAAAAGGTGGAGCGCTTCGAGAACCCGAGAACGATAGCGAAGGCAATAGCGAACCCCTACCCGCCGAGCGGCAACGCGCTTCTGAAACTCCTGAGGGAGTTTGGCTGGGGTTGCGTTTCAGTTTCGGACGATGAAATCAGAAAAGCTCAGGAAAGGCTCGCCCGCGAAGGCCTCTTCGTCCAGCCAGCGAGCGCAACGGGGATAGCGGCTCTGGAAAAGCTGAACCTTCCAGAGGGGGCTAAGGTCGTCTCGGTTCTCACGGGTTCTGGGCTGAAGGTTCTTGGCGACGTACCTAAGAGAGACATAAAGGAGTGTTCGCTTGAACGTCTGACCGAGTGTTTTTAGTCTCTTTGAATCCCAGTTTTACTCAGGCAAGTGTATACATCAAGCCACAAAATACTTATATATGTTAAAAGCACTAGACTATCATGAATCACGAGGTGACTCCACATGAAGAAGAGTAGAACAAAGATAGCGGCAACAGCACTACTACTGGCAGCAGTGATCCTAGTGATCCCGGCCGTGTACGGAGTCCAACCCGACAACGCGGGTACCCTTTACTCTGCATATCTTGACTGGCTTCAGGGAAAGCCAGTCGGACTCGCGAAGATTAACATCCAGACCCCCGAAAAGCTGAGCGGAGCCAAGATAGTTGTAATTGACATGACCTCCCAGAAACCGCGCCAGCTCTATTCCGGAGACCTCTACACACCTACCGTCAAGATAGAAAGGAAGCCCATGGGCACGTATCTGGAAACCAAAGTCGAGAACGGCAGAGTAGAAAGTGTTGAAAAAGTCAGATTCATGCCGGTTACCCTGCTCATAATAGTCGCAAACGAGAACTACTGGGGCGTGAAGACCATAACCTTCGAGCCGAACAAACCCATGACAACCCTAAACTTAAAGGTACCACTCCACAAGGGGAAGGCCAGAAGAGGCGGCATCCACGTTGAGAGCATACGAACTGAAGACCATGGGGAAATCACTATCAATGGCATAAAAACGGCCATCATAAGGAGCCTACCCGGAACCACCGTCAGCTGGGTTGTCGGCAGGGACGACGCGATAGCATACGAGAGCTTTTCCCAAGATTGGGTAGACAAACCTGACCCAACAATGTGGCAGGATTCAGGGTCAACTCTAGTGAAAGATAAAGAAATATCTTGCGCAATCTCCGCCTCAGACGGAGAAGTTCGCCTTGTGACTTCAAACGTTGCTTATAGAGTAACCGAAACTGAGATCTGCACGTGGCTCTGGTGCAGGGACATCTGGACTTTAGTCCCAATAAGAATAGAGAACTTCCACGTAACTTCCATAGGTCACTACAGCGGGGAAATACCCGCAGGAATGCCCGTTAGGTACCGGGACAGAAGCGAAAACATAAACTCTTTTGACATACTGTTCGATGGATCCTCTGACAACGGAGGGGTTTACTTCACGACCACTATCTCAACGCAGGTCTGCGGTGGAGCCGGCGTTCAGGTGTGCTTTACAGGAAACGTGGACACATACCGTGAAAGTGCCACTGGTTACAGACCTCACTACCACGTAACCATAAACAACTGGGGACATCACACACGGCTCTACTACGCTTACAAGGACGGAAACGGAAGAAACTACTACGAGATCTACCTGAAATGGGGGCCGGCCGACGATTCAATGCCCCAGCCCCTCACGGCATCCGACAAGGAATGAGAGAATTTTTATTTCGCTTTTCTCACCCTTTTCTGTGGTACCATGCTCGTCGGAATAGGCATGATGCCCCACGGGAACCCGGTTCTTGAGCCCCCAGACGAGGAAACCGAGAGGCTCGCGGAAGTCCTGAGGAGAATCGGTGAGGAGTTCAAAGATGCAGACTCCTACGTCCTGATAAGCCCGCACAACGTCAGAATGAGCGACCACCTCGGCGTCGTCCTTGCTGAAAACCTCGTCTCGTGGCTCGGCTTCGAGGGAAAGGAACTGCCAGGGGAGTGGAAGACCGACAGAGAGCTGGCCGAGGAAATTTACGAGGCCGAGAAAAATGCGGGAATGCCCGTCGTTGACCTGAACTTTGCATCACTCCGCGGTGAGTACTCTCGCTGGCCGCTGAGCTGGGGTGAGCTGATCCCGCTCCAGTTCCTCGAAAGGAAACCGCTCGTCCTGATGACGCCGTCGAGGGGAGTTAGCAGGAAAACGCTCGTCCGCTTCGGCGAAATCCTCAGCGAAGTCCTTGAGCTGGAGGAGAAGAGGGTTGCGCTGATAATCAGCGCGGATCACGGGCACGGTCATAGCGAAAACGGCCCCTACGGGAAGGTGAAGGAGAGTGAGGAGTACGACAGGCTGATAATGAAGCTCATCAACGAAGACCGCCTTGAGGAGCTTCTCAGCATCCCCGAGGACCTCGTTAGGAAGGCCCTCGTGGACAGCTACTGGCAGATGTTAATAATGCTCGGGGCGATGAGAAAAGCGGAGTTCGAGTTAAAGGCGAGTGCCTATGCCTGTCCGACATACTTCGGCATGGCAGGGGCGCTGTGGGTGAGAAAAAGCTAAACGACTCCAAAACTAGTCTCCAAAAGCCCCCTGCTCCTCCTGAAGCGAACCTTTCCGATTTTTATCCCCCAATTCCGCCCGTCGTCCTCGTGTGCTCCTTATTGCACGCGTTGACGTTCCAGCCCTCGATGACGACCACCTTGAGGGTTTTAACCTCCTCCGGAACGGGAAACAGGTCGTACATGTCCTCTCCGAAGTGCTTCTCCGCTTCTTCGCGCGGAAGCTCGTAAACCTCAACTGGAGCGTTCTCCTGGACTTTCTCATTGGCGAGGCGCTCTATTTCCTCTACCTCCTCGGGCGTTGGCTTCCGATTGAACTTGACGGTCAGCCTTCCGAAGCTGGAAAAGAAATTCGGAAAGTGCAGGTTTGCAAAGCCAAAAGAGGTCAAAGAACTTACAGGCTACGAGGTCAGTGGCGTTTCTCCCGTCGGCGTGCCGCTCAGGACAATAATTGACCCAAGGGTTCTGGAGAACGAGCACGTCATCGGCGGGGGAGGGGCCGTTAACAAACTCATCAGGATAAGGCCCGAGAGAATCGTCGAGTACCAGCGGGCGGAGATAATGGACGTTAGAGAATAATCGGGCCAGTTATCAACCCCACAGGTAAATTCAAACGGGGAATATTCAGCCGTGTTTGGATGTTTTTCAGTTCAATAATAGCTTTATCGAATAAATCCCGCTTAGAGCTTGTATTATTAAACGAAAACCGTTATAAGTGTAAAGCTCGATACGTCAGCGGACAAAGTTTTAGGGGTGAACAAAAATGGCCGAGAAGAAAAAGAAGAGGGTCCTGATTCTCGGAGCGGCCGGAAGGGACTTCCACAACTTCAACGTGTTCTTCAGGGACAACCCTGAATACGAGGTCGTTGCCTTCACCGCCACTCAGATTCCGGACATCGAGGGCAGGCTTTACCCGCCCGAGCTCGCCGGCGAGCTCTACCCGAACGGAATCCCGATATGGAGCGAGGATGACATGGAGAAGATAATCAAGGAGCACGACATTGATATAGTCGTCTTCGCCTACTCCGACGTCTCCCACGAGCACGTCATGCACCTCGCCAGCAGGGCCCACAGCGCTGGTGCCGACTTCTGGCTCCTTGGACCCAAGAGCACCATGCTCAAGTCCAGCAAGCCTGTCGTTGCGGTCACCGCCGTCAGAACCGGCTGTGGAAAGAGCCAGACCTCAAGAAAGGTCGCCCAGCTCCTCCAGGAGATGGGGTACAAGGTCGTTGCCATAAGGCACCCGATGCCCTACGGTGATTTGAGGAAGCAGGTCGTCCAGCGCTTCGCCACATTCGAGGACCTCGACAAGTACGAGTGCACCATCGAGGAGAGGGAAGAGTACGAGCCCTACATCGAGCGCGGTATGGTGGTTTACGCGGGCGTTGACTACGAGAAGATTCTCCGCGAGGCCGAGAAGGAAGCCGACATAATCCTCTGGGACGGAGGAAACAACGACTTCCCGTTCTACGAGCCCGACCTCTGGATAGTTGTCACCGACCCGCACAGGCCCGGCCACGAGCTCAAGTACCACCCCGGTGAGACCAACTTTAGAGCCGCTGACGTCATAATCATCAACAAGATCGACACCGCTAACAGAGACGACATCCAGAAGGTCCGCGAGAGCATCGAGAAGGTCAACCCGAACGCCACCGTCATCGAGGCCGCTTCACCTATATTCGTGGACAACCCCGAGCTCATCAAGGGCAAGCGCGTTCTCGTCGTCGAGGACGGTCCGACCCTCACCCACGGCGGCATGAAGTACGGAGCCGGGTACGTTGCAGCGAAGAAGTTTGGAGCGAAGGAAATCATCGACCCGAGGCCCTACGCCGTCGGCTCCATCGTCGAGACCTACAAGAAGTACCCGCACCTCGACGTCATCCTCCCTGCTATGGGCTACGGCAAGAAGCAGATTAAGGAGCTCGAGGAGACCATCAACAGGGCCGATGCCGACGTCGTCATCATGGGCACCCCAGTTGACCTGCGCAGGTTCATGAACCTCAACAAGCCAGCCGTTCGCGTCCGCTACGAGCTCGAGGAAATCGGCCAGCCCAAGCTCAAGGACATCCTCGAGAACTGGGTCAAGAACTGCGAGAAGCTTAAGAAGTGATTCCCGGAACGGGAAACCCTTTTATTCTCTTCTTTCGTAATCTTGTACAGGTGATCCTATGGCAATGGTACTCGCATTTGTCGGGATAGTTTGGTTGTTGGGCATACTCAGCCTGATAGCAGTGATTTGGGTGATATACGATATCGTGACAAAACAGAAGCGCATGCCGGATACGGAAAAGTTGATATGGATCCTTGTGGCCCTCTTCCTTAACATAATCGGGGCGATAATATATTATCTCGTTGTCAAGGCCAGCGGCAAATACGAGGAGGCTCCGGAGGAAAGGTTTGAAGGCCTAGATAATCCGATTGAGATCTGACCGGAAGCCTTTTATGTTGAAACGCCTAACCCAAATCGCCCGGGGAGCACCGCCGAGGGCGGAGTCAATGAACTCGGGCGGGTTATTACCCCCTTTTACGGCGTTTTTGGAGGTTCAATACTGGAACTGAGGGCGTCTCTTTGGAATTATTCCTGAGAAGCGCATCTTCACCATCCAGCTCAAGAAGAGCAACAAGGCAGAGATATCAATCAAGATTTAAGCTCTCCAGCGCTTTTCAATATTTTTCGCACGATTTCATCGGAGATTCTGAACCCGTGCTTCCTCAGTTCTTCTACATAGGGTCCAATTTCACTAATCAGACCCTTCCTTTTGGCAAAAAGCAGAATTCCAAGTGTCCCGGTTACTCTCAGTTCAAAGCTCCTCGCGACCTTCCTCGGTTCCTTATCATCGAGAACGACCAAATCAACGTCCTTTTCAATGGCAAACGATATTGTCTCGGCCTCTCCGTAATCAACCAGCTCAAGCAGGAACCTAACGAGTCGCTGATTCGTGGGTGAGACCTTTTTCAAAAAGTTCGCCTTCGCTATATCCACAGCCTCCTCATGCGCGACTCCTTCCACAACGGTTTCGTAGTAGACTGCATTGGTAATGTAGACCTCGTCAAAGAGTTCATCGAGAATGTGGAGCAGTCCAAGCTTGGCGAGAAATATGAGTGGCGATGAGTTTATGGCAACTCTTATGATAGCTCCTCCAGGACTTTGAGGTCGTTCTTAAGCTCCTCCTCGTCGTAAGGAATCCCTTTGCCTTCCCGCGCAAGAATCTCGAGAAACTCCCACTTGCTCAGCCCAGCCAGCTTTCTCGCTTGGCCAAAAGAGAGTATTCCCCTCTCATATAGCCTTATGGCCAACTCAACCTTGACCCTCTCTTCTATCTCGTCCTCGGGCAGTTTTACTATTTCAGGAAGCTCAACAACTATCCTCTTTCCCATTCTCCCACCGTTCCCCTTTTGCGTTCCAAACCTATTTAACGCCTTCGCATCGGGCGTTATGAGTTTTGAGAACTCACACTTTTCAAGGTATATAAATTAGGTGAGAACTCGAAGTTCTCACTCCCCCATAACCTGCACTATTACCCTTCTTTGCCTCGGCCTGACGTCGAGTTCGACGAAGAAAATCTGCTGCCAGGTTCCACGAACGAGCCTGCCGTCAACGATTGGGAAGCACTCACTCGCGCCGAGGAGCGTCGCACGCAGGTGGCTGTGGGCGTTGTCATCTATCCTGTCGTGGAGGTAGCCGGCGCCTTTTGGTATCAGCTCCCGTAGAGTGCGCTTGAAGTCCTCCAAGAGACCCGACTCGTGCTCTATCGTGACTATAGCGCCCGTAGCCCCGGGCACGAAAACGAGAGCAATGCCGTTCTCGATTCCGCTCTCCTCGACGACCCTTTCAACCTCGGCCGTTATGTCCACGAGGTCGATCTCTCCCCTCGTAGAAAACCGGAGCTCCCGGGTGTAAATCACCTTCTCACCCCCAGCTCGTTAATCAGAAGTTCAACCTTTTTCAGCACATCGAAGGGATCCCTGCCGAAGATGTAAACGAGGGGCTCAACACCGTGACCGCCTTCATCAACAACGACATCGTAGAGAGCATCGGCAAATGGTCTGGCTATCTCCTTAATTGCCTCATCCTCCGGCATTCCCTCTGTTTTTACCCGTGCGACCCTGAAGTTAAGCCTCCGGAGGGCCTCCCTGATCCTATCACTGTAGCGAACGTTGAGAACGCTCCGTACTTCCGGACGAAGCCTGCCAACCTCAACGAGAATACCTGCGGTGAACCTGCTGGCCCCGAACTCAGGAGGCAGTGCGTAGGGCTTCCCCTTGGCTATCGTTATCCTCCCCGGAACCGCTGCCACCTCCTCCGGACCTTTGGGAGAAGGCAGGGCATAGGCAAAGTTGCTCCTGACCTCAGGGATGAGCTCCTTAAAACCATCCATTTCCACCAGCCTCTTCAGGGCGACGGCAAGTTCCTCAAGGACTTCTGTGCCAGTCCTGTCGGAGTATATGGAGTTGCAGGCCTCCTCGCTAATCCCCGCGTACTTGGAGTAGAACTTACAGAGAAAACCGCTCCTGAAGAGTTCCACGAGACGCTTTGAAACCAAGACCACAGCTTCTTCTCTCGTCCCGCCGTAGAGGATGAACCTTCCGATTTCCTCCGCCAGTTCATCGAGCTTTCTCGCCAGCTCCCCAGGGGGCCTTTTGTACCTGCCGGCGAGATACTTGCTCACCATTGCCTGGGTAACTCCTAAGTAATCCGCAATCTCAGCCTGTCTGAAGCCCCCTCGATAGAGGACTTCAGCAACCTTCGCCCGCAGATAAGGCATGACCTCTTCTGCCAGATAAACGGCGGGAGTCCTCATAACCATCACCAGCCAGAGCATAATCGACTTATAGCCTAAAGGTATTGCGGTTTTTACTGAACAAAATTATGTCAAAAAAGACTTAAAAACCCATCGAATTTTACACGAGAAGGGCACCTATGGACTGGAACGGAAGGGACGTTATAAGCATTAGGGACTTCTCAAAGAGCGACATCGAGTTCGTTTTGAAGGTCGCCGAACGGCTTGAGGAAGAACTCAGGGAGAAGGGCTCGCTCGAATACGCGCGGGGGAAAATTTTAGCCACGCTCTTTTTCGAGCCATCGACTAGGACGAGGCTTAGCTTTGAGAGCGCGATGCACAGGCTCGGCGGCTCTGTTATAGGCTTCTCTTCGGCATCGAGCACGAGCGTCAGGAAGGGCGAAAGCTTGGCCGACACGATAAGAACCGTTGAGCAGTACAGCGACGTGATTGTGATTAGGCACCCGATGGAGGGAGCCGCTCGGCTAGCGGCGGAGGTGGCGGAGGTTCCTGTCATCAACGCGGGCGACGGGAGCAACCAGCACCCAACTCAAACCCTCCTCGACCTCTACACGATAAAGCGCGCCTTTGGGAAGATTGACGGCCTCACCATCGGCCTGCTCGGCGACCTCAAGTACGGGAGAACAGTTCACAGCCTCGCGGAGGCCTTAGCCTTCTACGACGTCGAGCTCTATTTGATTTCACCAGAGCTCCTGCGGATGCCTAAGCACATCGTCGAGGAGCTCCGCGAGAGGGGCGTTAAGATCCACGAGACGACCGACCTCGAGGGCGCGATTCCAGAGCTTGATGTGCTCTACGTAACGAGAATCCAGCGCGAGCGCTTCCCTGACGAGGAGGAGTACCTGAAGGTCAAGGGCAGCTACCAGGTGAACTGCAAGCTTTTGAAGAACGCCAAGGAAACGCTAAAGGTCATGCACCCGCTCCCGAGGGTGGACGAGATTCACCCAGAGGTTGACAAGAGCGAGCACGCGCTCTACTTCAGGCAGGTCTTCTCCGGCGTGCCGGTGAGGATGGCTCTTCTGGGTCTAACGCTGGGGGTGCTCTGAATGAAGACAAGTTTGAGGGCGCATCCCCTTCAAAACTCTGGAGGGGATGCATGGAGAGTTTGGAGTGTTGGTAAGACCCCAAATATTTTCCGCCAGCGCTTTGCGGAGCAAAGGGCTGTTACGGGGGTGCTCTGAAATGCCCGAGCTGAAGGTTGAGGTAATCCCCGAAGGGACAGTCATAGACCACATTCCGGCCGGAAAGTGGCTCAAGGTCATCGAAATCCTTGGATTAACCAAGCCGAACGGGGGAACGCTGCTGATAGCCTCGAACGTCCCCAGCAAGAAGCTCGGAAGGAAGGACATCGTAAAAGTTGAGGGAAGGTATTTGAGCGAGGAAGAGGTCAACAAGATTGCCCTCATCGCGCCTGACGCCACCGTTAACATCGTCAGGGACTACAAGATAGTGGAGAAGTTCAAGGTCTCGATTCCAGACGAGATAGTGGGAATCCTCACCTGCCCAAATCCAAACTGCGTCAGCAACCACGAGTACGTGAGGCCGCGCTTCAAGGTCGAGAGCAGGGAGCCGCTCAAGCTCCGCTGCCACTACTGCGAGAGAACGATTGAAGGGGAAGAGATAATCGGGAACCTTTAGCTTTTTAACCTCCTCGTCTTTTCTATTTCGATGATTCCCCCAACGGTCGAGGACGTATCAAAATTAGTTCGGGAGATAAGGCTTGAGCACGGCCTTCCAGAGAGCCCCTTCAGGATAGACGAGGTTCGCTACGACCCAAGGGGGGACAAGCTCTTCATAATAGCCCACGACAGGACTGACAAGAGCGTTATCATCGGCAACAGCCTCGTCATCGGAAAGCTCCGGGAGAGGCTCGGAGTCAAGCAGGTTACGGTTTACTCAAACCTCGACCTTGAAATTAAGAGGAGAAAGCTCAATGAGGTGGAAAAACTCGTAAAGGGGACGGAGCTTGGGTTCCTAATGCCGATAATCGAGGCAGAGCGGAGGTTTCCACCGAGGGAATGGCCTGAAGTTAGAGGAAACCTGAAAACGCTCGTCTTCCTGAGCTTCTCCGCCAAACCACTCCTCGGCTTTGCCAGGGCTCTCAAGCTCCCCTACGAGGCAGTCGGACTGAGATATACTTTTCCAAGGCTCGAGTATGAGGCCGTTGAAGGGAACCTTAGGGAGCTGTTCTTCCCGGACGAGGACAAGCTCGTGAGAATCGCGGGGGAAAGGGGCGCAAAGCTTGTCTTAGCGGATTTTCCATTCTCGCTAAACGAGAGGGAGGAGGTTTACCTCCTCAATCCTTTCAGGCTTCTCCACATCGGCTTCTTCGAGCTGAAATATCTTTTTGGCTTCGAATTCCCCACGATGGTCGATGAGGAAGCCCTCCTTGAGTTCGTCGCGAAACTCACCTACGACGGCCTCATGGAGTCCACAGATGGGGCCAAGGTTGTATGGCGCTACTGGAGGCGGAGGAGATGATAATCGGAGTCGTTGGAAAGATTGCCGCTGGGAAAACTACCGTTGCCAGGTTTTTCGAGGAGAAGGGCTTCTGCAGGGTCTCGTGCAGTGACCCTCTTATAGACCTCCTTACTCACAACGTTTCCGACTACTCCTGGATTCCGGAACTGCCCGAGAAGGCCGAGCCGACGCGCGAGAAACTCATAGAGTTCGGGAAGTACCTGAAGGACAAATACGGCGGGGACATATTGATTCGCCTCGCCGTTGACAAGAAGAGGAACTGCGAAAAGGTCGTCATAGACGGCGTCCGCTCGCGGGAGGAAATCGAGGCGATAAAAAGGCTCGGTGGAAAGGTCATCTACGTCGAAGCCAAACCCGAGATAAGGTTCGAACGCCTGATGAGGAGGAAGGCCAGCAAGGACAAGGGAATCAAGACATTCGAAGACTTTAGGGCGATGGACGACGCCGAGGAGAGGCTTTATCACACGAGCGAGCTGAAGGAATTGGCTGACTATGTCATAGTCAACGAGGGAACCCTTGAGGAGCTGAGGGAGAAGGTGGAGCGGATTATTGAGGAGCTGAGCAAGGCTTAAAGGGAGTTAGGGGTAAAGGAAGTTAGTGGGAACATGGAGGTTGTTGAGGCGGTTTACGAGAACGATGTGCTGAGGCCTCTGAAGAAGCTAAACCTGCCGGAACACACGAGGGTGAGGATAGTAATAACTCCCGACATTGACGAGATAATCGACTCCATGCTCATCAGAAAGGTCGAAAAAATCAACTACAAGCGCCTTAAGGAGGCGTACTATGAGTCGCTCTGAGATTGAGGGGAAGTATCAACTGCTTCCCAACGATGCCCCCATCGTTGCAACCTGCGTGGAACACGAGATTGAGCGCATTCTAACCTTTGACTCGGATTTCGAGAAGGTTCCTCTGATAAAAGTTATCGGGTGATTACCGTGAACCTCCTAATCATCGCCCCCTGCCTGTTAAGCCCGTTCTACGTCTACCGCGGGCCGAAGGAGAAGGAATACATGACGGCAAGAGAGCTAAGGAAGCTGGTTGGAGAGCTCGGCGACGAGTGGCATGTTCTGGCTTATCCATGCCCCGAGTTCGAGCTAATCGGCTGGCCAAGGCCCCCGATGGGAAGGGAGAGCTTTGAGAGACTCGGCATGCGCGAGAGAGTTCAGGTCGTAGCGGACTTCATAGGGAGGGTTCTAACTGAAGAAAAGCCGGAGCGGGTGGTCTTCGTCGGCGTTAAGGGCTCCCCAACCTGCGGTGTCTTCCACACGACCTCGAACGACCCCGATTCCTTCGACTACGGCCTGATTCCGGCGTTCTTCTACATGGACAAGGGGAAGAGACTTGATGAGAGTAGGAAAGTCGTTGAGAAATTCGGATTTGAAGTTAAGACAGGGCCAGGACTGCTCTTCGAGGAGCTCATGGAGCGCTTCCCGGAGGCTGAGTTCATGGAGTTCGACAAGGACGACATCGAGGGAAGTACGGAAAGGCTCAGGAGAGCCATAATGGGTTAAGCCCTCCTCACAGCCTCTTTTACCAGCTTTTCAGCCTTCTCCATCAGCTCCTTTGCCTTATCCTCCGTGTGGGCCTCGAGGGTTATGCGCATTATCGGCTCGGTTCCGCTCGGCCTGAACAGAATCCACCAGTCGGAGTTCTCAATCCTTATTCCATCAATATCAATCAGCTTCTCATAGTCGAAGCTCTTCAAAGCCTCCTTCGCTATGATTTCCATCGCCTTAGCTTTCTTCTCGTTGGGGCAGGGTACCTTCGCCCTTAGAGTTACGTAGCGTGGAACTTCCCGGGCGAGCTCGCTTATAGGCCCGAGCCTGTCTATCATCTCGAGGACGAGTGCCCCCGCGAAGATTCCATCGGGGGTTAAGTTCCACTGGGGGATTATCCACGTCCCGCTCGGCTCGCCACCGAAGATTCCCCCGTGTTTAGCCAGTTCATCGGCTACTGCCACGTCTCCAACGCGCGTCCTTATAACTTCCCCGCCTAAAGGCCGGACGTAGTCGTCCAGAGCGAAGCCGGCATCGACGGTGGTGACTATTTTGCCCTTCCCGAACTTTCTGAGCATGTAGCCGGCTATGAGGGAGAGCATGACCTCGTACTCGACGAAGTTTCCCTCGTCGTCAACGACCCCAATCCTGTCGGCGTCCCCGTCGTGCGCTATCCCAACGTCCGCTTTCATGACCCTAACGGTTTTCGCCAGCCCTGAGAGGCTCTTCGCGTTCGGCTCGAGCTCCCTCACAAAGAAACCGCTCGGGTGGGAGTTGAGCGAAATAACTTTATTGCCCAGCTCGCGCTGGAGGTAGGGACTTAAAATGCTCCCAGCACCGTTGCCGGAATCAACGACAACTGTGTAGGAATCGTTGAGCTTCACCATCTCGAGGGCCTTCCTTATGTACTCCTCCCTGGGGTCGGCCCTTCTGAGCGTCCCAATCTCGTTCCAGGGAACTTTTCTAAAGTTTCCGGATTCGAGAATTCTCTCAAGCTCGGCCTCCATGTCGGGGGTGTAGGCCATTCCGTTGGACTGCCACACCTTTATCCCGTTGTATTCCGGCGGGTTATGGCTTGCGGTTATCGTAACGCCCGCATCGGCTTCGTAGAGCTTTATTGCAAAGCCCGTGAGCGGTGTGGGGGCGAGGCCTATGTCTATCACCTCAACGCCCGTGCTGAGAAGTCCGCTGATTAAAGCCGACTTGAGGGTCTCACTGCTCGTTCTCGTGTCCATTCCAACGACGACCCTTCCTCCCCCAAGATAAGTCCCGACAGCCTTTCCGACCTTCAGTGCCAGCTCGGGGGTAACGCACTCGTTGAAGAGTCCCCTGATTCCGCTCGTGCCGAAGTATCTGCCCATGGCAACCACCCGTGAGAGTGATGATACTCACTGGGGATGGAGAAATATAACGTTTTCTCACGCCACTTCATATTCAGGGAAATTCCTCATCTCCTCCGAGTTATTGTAGCCACCAGCAGCGCGAGCAGGGCAATTATCCCGGGCCCACAGATCACGTCAACCGAAAACCCATCCTCTGTGCCCGTTTCCCCGTCGCTGGAGCCGCCGGATGATCCTGAGCTCGTAAAGCCGGGGCTTTCGGACGTGGCAGTTGGTGAGTTGGAGGACGTGGCGGGGCCTGTCGAGGTCCCGGTAGCCTCGGACGAGCCAGTCTGGTTGCAGACGTCCGTAACGTGGAAATACTCGCTCGGATGGTCGTGAACCCAGACGCTGGGCTTTCCAATCCTGTACCACTCTCCGGTCGGGAAGTCGTCGAACTCGAAAGCCTCCTCAAACTTACCCTCCGAGTAAAAGGGCACCTTCACGAACTTTACATCATCCTTTCCCAGCTCCACGAAGTTGGGAACCCAAGCGGTTAGCTCTTCTCCCTCCTCAACGTGATGGACATCGCAGCCGGCGAACTCCATGTTCGGGCCGAGTTTCAGGAGCCGGTCCGGGACGAGGAAGATGACGAAGCCGTCCCCAGCGCGGGCTATGTAGCGGCTGTGGGGCTGAACGTCGTAGTAGACCCTGAGGATCTCACCGGAGGGGGACATCTTGACGAGCGGGTCGAAGAGAACGTAGTTACCATCGTCTGCGAGGGCAAATCCCGCAGGAGATTGTCCCTTGTAGAGGGTAGTGTTCCAGAAGCCACCCCAGAGGATGTTCCCCCTTTTATCGAGCTTCATCCAGATCGAGGCCCCTCCGTCATACTTCCCGCTTAAACCGTTGGTATAGATCCACCCGTCGGGAACACTGTAGAGCATGGGCCTTCCACCGGAGAGGCTGTTGAATCCGCCCATCTCCCAGAGCTCACCGCCATCGATGGCCTGCCTGTACTCCCTGACCCATCTCAGGTTTCCCGTCCCGGGGTCTATGCCTATGAACCCGAGGTCCGGGCCTCCGGCGGATGAGAAGGCTATCACGACTTCACTTCCGTCGGAACCCACGGCCCAAACGTATTCGTGGATGCTTTCCCTTCCGTAGATGTGGACCCACTCGAGGTTCCCGGAGGAGTCGAACTTTATCGCCCCAACGTCGAGGCGGGGGACTATGTGGTCGGTGTCGTAGGGGTCGTCCGGGTCCTTGTGGTGCATGTGCGCGTAAACCGGAGCCAGCACGATGGCCCCGTCGTCGGTAGGTTGAACCCTGATGCCCCCATAGCCACCGTTGGAGTTCTTGAAGGCCCTGACCCAGACCGGGTTCCCCGAGAAGTCGAACTTGACCAGCGTGAACAGCGGGTCTCCACGAATCCAGTCGCTTGGTGCTGAAACGTTGATGACACCGTTCGTCATCAAAACGACGTAGATACCGTCCCTCCCCACTCCGATGTCCTGTATGGCCTGGAACTGCCCGGAGGGAAGGTTTAGGGGGAGTTTCTGGCTGAGGCTGAAGTTCTTCATCCAGAGCACTTCACCCATCGGCGAGAGGTGCACCAGAACGGCCAACCCCGTCCCGTGGCTTCCAAGGAGGTAGTAATCCCCAGAGGTCCCCGGAATGAATGCCACGGGGTTGTAAACGCTGTCGAACATCGTTTTATCACGCTGGACGCCGTAGACGACCTCCCAGGCGCTGGAAGAGCTAGCAAGGGGCAAAAAGAGGCCCACGATAATGAAAAATGCGACAAAAATAACGAATTTTCTCATTTTTCTCATCTCCTCAGGGTTTTCCTATTTCAACAACTCTTATTCCCTTCCCGAACCCCTCAGGTGAGAGCCCCCAGAGTTTCCCGGGGCAGTTGTTCAGACTTTCGTTTCTGTGGGGACAAATGAAGGCTTGGTAATAGTTTACATAGTTCGAGCCTTCCCATCCGCCTCCACCGTTGCTGAAGGTTAGTATCAGACCGCGGGATTCAGCCTCTTCCTTCGTTGTTATCGAGGGCAACTGACCCAGAAACTGGTGGACGGAAACCGGTAGGGTGGGTAAGGGGGTGACCCCCAAGAAAATGGCCATTTTCTTCAGCATCACACCAACCTCCGAAGGAGTCCCAGAAACCACCTTGCGAGGGAGAGGAAAATCACAACTGCCCCAATGAGAAGGAGAAGCCCGAGGAGCGGGCCGAGAACGTTGAAGCCCGTGGAGGGTTCGGAGGGCATACACTCACGTCCTGATAAACCCATCTCGCGGAAGAGAAAAGCGGGACAGGGTTTACTTTTCTTACTTGTTACGCATTTTTAGGTAATAAACCTTTCGCAAAGAAAAATTCAAAATGGACAAACTCAAATGAGCCTTCCCCTAAGATTTTCGCAATGTCAATGTACCTATTCGCTCTTCAAGAGGAGTCGTCATTTCTTTCACTTCTTCACGAGCCTGTATATGCCGACCGAGACCGTGTAGCTCTCAACGTTAACCGGAGCTTTGTAGTCAACTCTCACCTGAAACGGCACGCTGGAGCCGTATATCAAGCTGTCCGTCTCGGATTCGGTCAAGACGTTACCGTTCTCGTCGAGTATCGTTATCTTCTCGACTGTCCCCTCGCTATCGGCCGTTATCTTGTACTTTCCAGGCTCGAGCACGTGGCTGAGGTAGAAGACGTCGCCGCTCACGGTTTCAGTCTTGACCTCGACCGGAACCTTGTTGTAAGCTGTTTCGTAGTAGTACTGCATTCCAAAGATTGCCGCAACCCCGATGAAGAGGAGCAGGAAGAAGCCAACCATCAGTTTCTTCAGGATTCCCAAACTCAACACCTCCCAAACAACCCATCTCGCGGAAGAGAAAAGCGGGACAGGGCCGTTTCTACAACTTACTCGCTCAGGGGTAATAAGGCTTTCGGAAAAGAAAATTCGAAGAATTCTGAAGGAAAGCTAAGAACTTTTCCTCAGCTTCTCCGCCAGCTCAACGAGCTTTCTGGCCCTCTCAGGGGAAACCTCGTTCTCGACCTTTCCGTCGCGCTTGAGCCACGTGCCGACGATGAAGGCATCCGCATACCTCCACAGCTCGGGCAGGTTGTCGTAGGTTGTTCCAGAGCCGACTATTACTGGCACGGGCGAGATTCTCTTCGCGAGGGCGAGATTCTCTAAATCCACGGGCTTTCCGGTTGACCTTCCGCTCACCACCACTGCATCGGCCAGACCGCGCTCGACGGTGTCCCTTATCGCATCCTCGAAGTCGAAGAAGTGAACCGCATGCTTGACGTGGACGTCGGCAAAGATCTGAATCTTGCTCGGGAGGAGCTTTCTGAGCTTCGCCAGCTCGTGGGCGATGCCCTCTATAATTCCCTGGTCGGTGTAAGCAACTCCGCTCAGCACGTTAACCCTTATGAAGTCCGCTTTAATCGCGTAGGCTATTGAATACGCGGCTATCCCGTCGTTCCTGAGGACGTTAATCCCGACCGGAACGCTCACCTCGTCCCTGACGGCCTTGGCGACCGCTGTGAAGGCTGCAACGGTTGTTTTGCCCACGTACTTTGGAAACGGGACGTCGCCGAAGTTCTCAATCATTATCGCGTCAAAGCCCGCCCCTTCGAGAGTCTTGGCGTCCTTCACCGCGAGCTCAATGATCCCCTCAAGGTTGCCGTCGTAGAGGTACGAGCCGGGAAGGGGCTTGAGGTGGACCATCCCGATGAGCGGTTTCCTCTCGAAGTCCATTGAATCACCCGTTAAAGGTTCGCACTGGACGTTAATAAGCACTGTGGAAAGGAAAGAGTGATATAGGATGATAACCCAATGAAGCTGGTAGGTGAACGAAATGGGTGTCGTGGAGAACCCCGAACTTCCAAAATCTGTGAGGAGGCATCTGGAGCCGGAGGAGAGGGTCCTGTTTGCCATAAAGAAGAAGATAAGCCTTGAGAAGCCGAAGTGGCTCCTCGTGACGGACAGGAGGATAATCTACCTGGACGAGAAGGTTCTCGGGAGGTACGACCTCAAGGCGATCCCCTACCAGAAGCTGGAGCAAGTGACGGTTAAGCTCGGCGTCATGAGCTCCGAGTTCGTGATCGAGGGGGAGGAGAGCATAAGCCTCAAGCTCGGCTGGATGAACAAAGAAGAGGCAAGGAAGGCCATCAACGCGATAAAAGATGCCCTAAACGCGATAGCGGTTGAGCCCGTGTCGATTGACGTCAAAAAGAGGTTAACGAGCGAGACGTGGACACTGAGGAAGCCCAAGGAGCTCGTGACGAGGAGCATGCCGGCCCGGACTCAACCACAGGTCATTGAGAAGGAGGATCCGCTGGAGAAGCTCAAAAAGCTGAAAGAGCTCTACGATATGGGGGTTATAAGTCAGGAGGAGTACGAAGAGAAGAGGAAGAAGCTGCTGGAGCAGATTTGAAACCAAGCCTCGTAATAAAAAGATGATGACCCCCTATTTCCCCAAACCACTTCCTAATTTTTCATCGCGAGTTCATCCCTTTGGCCGTAACCACCACCTACATAGAGGATCTTTCACGATGTAATTCTTCAAATCCTCAGGACTGTTAATTCCGCTCGCCTTGAACGAAAGCTTCAGCGTGCGAACTATGCGGAGAGAAGCCCAGAGGTGAATCACAAGGGGGAGCAGTAGAACAACTAATGACATCATGGACCACCCATACAGGATTACGTAAAGAGTAAGAAACCCCAACGCGGTTCCAGCAACCGTAAACTTAATCATCCCCTCAAGCCTCCAAAACACCAAATGAGCACTACACGACAACTTAAAATTCAACAGACCAAAAACCAATATCATGAGTAGATACAAAAATACAAAGACTCCAAAATGCGTGGCTAACGGCCCAACCCCATATATAGTCGGGAAAGAAATCCAGCTAAAAAGCACAAGCATCCAAGGTAGGAGAACACTAAGACTAGTAAAGGTTCCAACGAGCATATAATCTACCTTTGCCCTGATTGGCCGAAGTTCCAACGCCTTCCCAATCCAGTAAATATCAAAAACAAAAATAAGCCAAGAGGACAACACCAAGTAATTCATCCTAATCACCCCCCACAGATCAGGTTGTTATCACCTTCGTACACCGAGCAAATCTTTGGAGGAGCTGAACTTCCTCTGTACGCCTCAATTGCTTTTTCAACTATTAAACACATCATTTCACCTACTGCGAATATTACACCTAGATCAATTCATATCCCAATTTAAATCACTTTAGGGATATTGATTCATGTCACTGTTGAAATCTTTTTATCATTTAATCTCGGCATTTACTGAAGCTAGCTTTCAGCAAGTCATAAAGAATGAAAGTACAAATAAACATATCAGACAAACCACAGACCATGCTGGACTTTATAAGTGCATTTACTAGTCGGGATTATAGGGAGATGCTTCCTTCAAGCCTTTGTTGATTGTCTCGACGAATTTGAGTGACATCAGCAAGTACAAGACCACAGGAATTGTTAGTGAGACGACAGACACTACTGTTTCATTCTCGCATACTATTTTGAACGTGGCCAAGAGCATTATTGCGTTCCCAAGAGCGTTTAGCTTAACAATAGTTCTAAGTCTCCCAAGGAGTTTGTGTGCTGCGTTTTGGATTTTGACAATCATCAGGATTATTACTAAGAACCACACAAGCACCATTATCACTCCCATTTCAGGGGGAACAAAGTCTAGTTTCCCTTTATCTGCGAGAACTATTATCGAGGCGAGCCCTGTGACGCTCCAAGGAATTATAATTGTGTCACCTAGAAACTCAACTGTTTTCTTTCCAATTCTTTTCGAATCGATCGCAGTCCTTCATATTTAGCAACTAGATAACCATCCACTAGCACTAAAAAAGACGCAAATAGGAAAAGCAACGTTGCTCCACATGCCATTGAATTCGCCCTCCTAATCAGAGGTTGTGAATTTTGGATTACCGTTGAATCCCTTAACTCCCCTCCGAGATTTAAGGGTGTACACCGTGTGCAGTGTAACGACCCCGTAGTAAAACGCTACGATTTTTCCAGAGTTCTTAGTGATTTTCCCTGTGAGTCTCATAAACCTTTCTGGCTGATTTTTGAGTCTGAGAGAAATAACCGTCGCGACGAAAGTTAAAACGAACATTCCAAAAGCAAAGGGCAAGACGCTGTTATACAGCTCCGAAAGTATTCTGGCAATGCCCGCGGTCAGTATGAAGCCCGGAAAGACAACGATATCAACTCCAAGCTCTATAGTCTTTTTCTGCATTTCGCTCCTCACAGGCCTTATGCCCTCGTACTTGAGGAAGAGGTAGAGGTCTAAAAAGATAAACGAAAAGGAAAGGATAAACGAGCACAACCCGCACATGGCGTTCAACTCTCTTCTTTACTCTCGGAGCTTTCCTTCAGCGTTGCTGTAATTATCTTGGCGGACTTCATGGCTATTGTGAAGTACAGGAGTACTGGAACCATTAGCATGACGCCGTGAAGTACCTCCATGCTTTTACACACTGCCCGGAACGTTGCAATTATCAGTAGTGCAATACCAAGAGCATTCAGCCTTATTGCCCACTCAACCCGCCTTAGGATGGTTTCTGCATTCCTAACAACTACAAGACTCATCAGAAGTACAACCAAAGCCCAGGCAATCATCACGATTATCCCGGCTTCGGGGGGCAGAAAGTCCAATTTCCCATCATGTGCGAGTATGACAATTGAATAAATTACTGCTACGTGCCAAGGTATTACACTGGTGTCCCCCACGAACTCCGCTGCCCTTTTATTCACTTCTTCTCGAATCGGCCGCAGTTCCGTGTACTTGATGAATAAGTAGCCGTCCACGAATATTAATAAAACAAAAAACAGGAAAAGACTCCAATCACATCCCAACGCCATCCGGATCAACCTCCGCAAATTAGATTGTTGTCGTCTTCCACGGAGCAAATTGGTGTTGGGGCTGTGGCTCCTCTGTATCCGTTGACTACTATTGGCACCAATAAAAGCAATACTCCACCAGTTGAGATAATTTCGCCCGACCCTATCACAAATCCCGCTACTGTCAAGAATGCACCGCCGAGTTCTGCACCTGTTATTATGTAATCCGGAAGCTCTTTTTTCGCCCCTTCTTTATCATCTCCCGGATATATCATAGTAACGTATCCCAGTGTATGGTGTTTATTAGCAACTTGTAGATCCACGGTAATCATGTGGGCCATGGGTTGTCCACCATCCAAGAAAAGGTAAATATAGTAGTCATCTCCATAGACCCTCTCAGCCAGCCACCCGTCAACGTCTATGTCTATCCCAACAATACCTTCGGAGTTGCCTTTAACACTAGTTCCTGTAACGTAGTTCACTTTAACGGCCTCCCAGTTTTCACCGTCCCATACTTCATATCCACTGAATGTAACCTTAGTGACTTGAACAGGGATGTCTTCCAATGCATTGTTTAGTATGTGGACATAACAATCGATTTCGTCATATAACGGGACAGCATCCTCGCATTCCATCCATGCCAGTACCGGTCCATCAAAGGTAACGTTCACGGTGAGAAAGTCCTCGAATTCCCCGTTCACGTATAGGTAGAAGTGGTAGACACCCGGATTGTCGAAGTGGAATCCAAACCAGCCCCTGAACTCCTGGGCATATTGACCCTCAACGTAAGTGGGGGGAACGTTGTCAAACTTGATGTCTTTTTCAAAGACCCTTATCGGACTCGTCCAATGAATCCCCTCACTTGGAGAGTCATAAAGATACCAAACCTTCACCGGAACGTATTCGTTCTTAAGTTCCCCATAGTAGTCCGCCGCAAGCGTGATGTTCATGAAGGTTCCCTGCGTAACCGTCAGGTTGTGGGCCTGGGATTCTCCGGTGAGAAAGCGACCGGTGTAGCCATCACCTTCGTTGATGTGGAGGCGTACTGTCTTACTGTCGATTACCTCAGTACCACTGATCAGCCCAACGGTAACTTCAAGATCCCCCGCCTTGGCGTTCCTCCAGTGGGACACGTAGAAAGGTCTAATGTTCTCAGGGCTTATTTTGATGGAATCACCAAAGACTATGTCAGATGTCTTGACATCGCTTACAACAACCGAGAGCTCAATGTTCCCCTGCTCCGAGTTCAAAGAAACCGGTACAAGGGCATCCGGACCAAAGTTGTTCTTGAACACGCTGCTTTCGACGTTGGATTCCGGCACGAGCCTGAAAACATAATAGGGATATACTATGATGTCCACGTCATCATGTTCCTCAGGATTCCTTGGCAAGATCTGAAGGCTCTTAATGGCCAGATTCTTCTGGAGAACCAGCCTCCTCACCTCAACCGAACCACTGTCCTTCACCTCCATCCCCTTGAAGGAGAAGGTGGCGAAGTATTCGTAGGTACCGGCCTGGGGATATGTGACGTTCCCGACCTGAATAACGACGTTCTCATCGGGGTTTAGGATCACCGTCTTCCTGCCGAGAAGGACCAACCGCTCGGAGTTCTCCTCGGGAACTGTCACAAAGAGCGAGAGAACTCCATTTACCGCCTTCACATTATCGTTCCTCAGCCGGACGGCAAAGCCAACGCTCTGGCCTTCGGTTACCTTTGTCGTGTTCGCGATAGTCTTCACCGTAATCTTTGATAGGTCTATGTCAGAGATCAGATCAAGGGTTCCGTGGTAGCTCTCCATCACAAGAACCGGCGCGGTAGGAGTGGAGTAATCCGCGGGAGTGTAGGCCTGAACCGAGGTGGTCTCAACAGGATCGCCGGGCTTGGAGTTGGGGGTGTCCCCACCTGGACTGGTCACCGAGCGGTAGCGGATCTTGACTATTCCGGAAACTGAAGCCTGAAGGGCGTTTCCAACGGGAGCGATGAACTCCGGGCTCTCAACGCTTCCCGGGCCGGTGTAGACGATAGCGTCCATGCTGAGAACCTTACTCTCGCTGCCGTCGTTGAACTTGACCCGGTCGATCATAACGGCGCCACCATGGACATAGTAGTCAGCTTGAGGCAGTATCTAAATGAGCACTAAATAGAGTTATCCGTCATATACAAGCTGAAAAAAGTATTTAAAACTTTTTTCTATTCAAATTTTACTTATCACTTTTAATAGTGTGCAAAACTTGGAAAGTTTGCTCAGCAAGAAGACCTCAAGTGAACACAAAGGAACAATGAAAACCGTGCGATTCACCCAAAGAATTCAGAAACCTTGACCCTGTACTCCTTTCCAAGAAGTTCTGGATTGGCGGCCTTGTGAACGACGAGGACGAGCTCATCACCGTCCAGGTACCACTCCGTAACCGTTGTGGCGATCTCCTCAAACAGGGGCAGGAAAACGGGTTTGCTGCTCTCGATCACGTCCTCGTTTATTAGGTAGAAAGAAACCCGCCTGTCATCCCCAACGAAGTACGAGATCGTCGTGAGCAGGGACAGCATCTCCCTTTCGGAGAAGAGCGTCACCATCCTGTGGATCCCAACAACGGGATTGAAATAGCGGCCGTTGGCCTCGCGGAACTTGTTGATGGAATTCATGTAATGGCCAAAGGGTATGGAGTACTTGTCGACCTCCATCCTGCTTATTATCGTACCCGCCTCAAGCCTGCCTCCCCCTATCTTTATGACGACGGTCTCACCAGGGGGAAGACCCATGGACTTAAGGCCCTTCACGAGAACGGGATAAGCGTCTAGGATGTCATCAACGAGAACGTGAAGGCCTCTCGAGGATGCATAGTCGTGGAGGAGCTTGAGGAACAGCTCGGGATACGAGTTCGAGGGGTACTCCACGAGCACGGTCTCGCCGAATTTAAGCCCCGAGAAGAAAGACTCAATCTTCCCCACCCGGAATCACCCATAGAAAAGACGAACTTCAAACTTATTAAGGTTGCGTTTATAAGCGATACAGCCGATCGGGTTGAGGTGGGAATATGGAGGATAACCTGTTCAAAATCGCCGAGCGAACCGCCGATAAACTGGGCGTGGGGTACTTCGAGATAAGGATCTCAAAGGTAAAGACGACGTCGGTTCTCATCCAGAACGACCAGCTGGACGAGCTCTCGAACAACGTTGAGATGGGGATCGGGGTCAGGGCCTTTAAGAAGGGGTGGGGCTTCTCATCGGCCAATGACCTCTCAAAGGCAGAGGAGGTAATCAAAACCGCAATGAAGATGGCCGGGCTCTCAAGGGGGCCGGAAAAAATATACCTCGGAGATCCTATCAGGGACAGCGTCTCGAACCTCGGGGAAAAGAGGCTCGATGATGTGGACATCTCCGAGAAGCTCGAGGTCACGGGCAAAGCGGCGGAACTCCTGAGGGGGGAGAACGTGAAGAACAGGATCGCGGGCTACGGGGAATCCATCATCGAAACCCTCTACCTTAACTCCCTGGGGAGCGAGATAAGAACCGTGACGTCGAGGGTTCGTTTGAGGATTGCCTCGACAGCTTTCGAGGGTGGAAAAACTGGTGAGTACTGGAAGAGCTTTGGGGGAACAGGAGGGTGGGAGCTGATCGAAAGAATCGAGCTTGAGAGGTGGGCTGACTTCGTGTCAAGAAAGGCGCGAGAGCTGCTGAGGGCGAAGGCCCCTCCCTCCGGAAAGTTCGAGGTCATAATGGATCCCGAACTAACAGGGGTCTTCATCCACGAGGCGGTTGGTCACGCCGCCGAGGCGGATGCCGTGAAGAACGGGGAGAGCATCTTCGCGGGCCGGTTGGGGGAAAAGATTGGTGCAGAAGAGCTGAACGTTGTGGACGACCCAACTTTGCCCGGCAAGTTCGGATCGTACGCCTACGACGATGAGGGCCTCCCAGGAAAAAGGGTCGAGATAATCAAAAACGGGGTTCTGAACGAGTACCTGAACGACAGGGAAACATCCGCCCTTCTGAACCTCATCCCCAACGGACACGGCAGGGCCCAGAGCTACGCCCATCAGCCCCTCGTCAGGATGTCCAACACATTCATCGAGGCCGGAACATGGGAGCCGGAGGAGATCTTCGAGGAGGTAAAGTACGGCCTCTACATGATAGGGGACAAGGGTGGCGAGGTTGACGTTGCCACCGGAACATTTACCTTTGGGGCGAAAGAAGGTTACATCGTTGAAAACGGGGAACTGAAGGTTCATCTGCGCGACGTGTCGCTCTCCGGAAATCTCGTGGAGGTTCTGAGGAGCATAAAGGCCATCGGCAGGGACGTTAAGATACACTTCCCCGGCTACTGCGGGAAGGGCCAGTGGGTCCCAGTTGACGATGGCGGTCCTCACGTGCTCACAGAGGCCCTCGTGGGGGGAAGGTGATCGGAATGGAGGCGGTTGAAAGGCTCGCGGGGATCCTCGATAAAAGAAACGTGGAGTGGGAGATATACTGGGAGGAGGGAAAGAGTGCCTCCTTCAGAATTGAAAGGGAAAGGATAGAGAGGGCTCAGTGGAAGTTCTACTCAGGGATTGGGCTGAGGGTGGGTCTGAATGGGAGGGTTGGTTTCTCCTACGTAACCGGCCTTGACCACGACGAGAAAAGTCTCTTTGAGCTCGTCAAAAGAGCCGAAAAGCTCGCCCGGATAGGGTCGAGGCCTTTCAGGGGGTTCCCAACTAGGGAGAAATTTCCCCGGGTTAGGGGGCTCTACGACAAATCTATAGACGATCTGGACTTTGATGAGGCACACTCCTTGGCTGGAGAGTTTGTGGAGAGGATGAGGGAGATGAGGGGAGAGAGGGGAGAGTACACCCTCGCCGGCGCGATGAGCTTCGGCACGGTAAGAGCCGGAATAGTAAACTCCAACGGCATTGAAGGCGAAGAGCCAAGAACCGGCCTGGCGATATGGGCCTATGCGGTAAAAAAGAACAGCAGGAGTGGGAGCGGCTACGCCTCGCAGAGCTACACGACGCTGGAGGGAGTGCACGAGGGTGAGGAACTCATAAGGAGGGCTATGAACGAGGCCGAGTCGAGCCAGAGGGCGGAGAAAATCGAAGGTTTTAGCGGGGAGGTTCTGCTGGAGCCTCAAGTCGTTGAGGCCCTGGTTTACCTCTTCCTCGAGAACCTCTACGGAGACAGCGTTTACTACTCCCGCTCCCGCTTCTCGGTGGGGGACCTGGGAAAGAGTGTGCTCTCGGGGAACGTCTCAATAATCGACGACCCCACACTAGGATTCTCTCCGGGAAGCTATTCCTTCGACGGAGAGGGTGTTCCGGGAAGGAGAAAGGTACTGATCTCAAGGGGAGAGCTGAGATCTTTCCTCCTCGACCACACCTATGGAAAGTTGCTGGGCCTCGATAGCACTGGGAATGCACTGAGGGACTTCAGGTCGATCCCGAGGATAGGGACGGGTAACGTTCTGGTCGGGAGAGGAAGCGAGAACCTAGGGGACTGGAGCGGCGTCGTCGTTTCAAAGGTCTTCGGAGAGCACACCGCCAACCCGGTAACCGGCGATTTCTCGCTCACGGTCGAGCTCGGCTACGTGGTGGAGAACGGCGAGGCCACACCCTTCAGCGGGAACATGGTATCGGGCAACGTGTTCGAGGCCCTTGGAAGTGTTTCACGCGTCGGTAAAGAACTGGAAAGGAGGGGAAGCTTCTACTCGCCAAGGATCGTGACAGAGGTAAGGCTGGTCTAGCGGACAATCATGGTCGGAACGTTTATCAACCCAACGACTTCCTCAAGCAGGGACCCTATCCTCGTCTTTCCGCTCCTCCCATAGGCACCCATGACGACGAGGGAGTAGTTGCCCGAGTTCGCCTCGCGGAGTATTGTCTCCTTGGCCAGACCTTCGATTATCCTGAAGGAGCAGTTCACCCCCTCCTCCTGGCAGAGCTCCATGAGACCTGTCATTATCGTACGTATTCCCTTCTTCATCTCCTTCCATATCTCATTCTCAAAGCTCTCAACCTTCTCAAGCCTGTCGGTAAACATGCTGAGGTTGAAGGCCATAGACCTCGCTTCCCTCCTGTCAAGAACGGAGAGTAGTATGACCTTACCCCCCCGCTTTTTGGCTATCGCTATGGCGTGGAGCGCCGCCTTTTGACTCCACTTGGAGCCGTCTATAAGCACGAGTATCTTCAAGCTCATGTTCACACCCCCGCGTACCGGAGCCAGAGCAACAGAGAGCCAAACCCAACGGTGGCAAACATCACGACCAGGCCGACCTTGAGAAAGTCTGCAAAAGTTATCCTTATCCCCTCTTTCCCGGCGATACCGATGACCACGACGTTGGCGCTCGCTCCGATTGCGGTGCCGTTTCCACCCAGACAGGCACCGAGGGAGAGGGCCCACCAGAGGGGATAAGTATTGAGGGACGAGCCCATAGCCTTGATCAGGGGTATCATCGTCGCGGTCAGGGGTATGTTGTCAACGATGGCTGAGGAGATAGCCGAGAACCAAGCGATAACGAAAATTGCCTCCCCAGTGCTATGAATGTAACCCATCATCCAGCTGGCAACATCGTTTATAACGCCTGTCTCAACAAGTGAACCGACTATGATGAAGAGACCCACAAAGAAGAAGATCGCCGTCCACTCAACCTTCTCCAGTATCCCCTCCGGATCCTGCCTGCTCCACAGGAGGAGAAACGAAGCGCCGCTTAAGGCAACGACCGCCGGCTCAATGCCAAGCCTGTCGTGAACAAAAAATAGGGCGACCACGGACAGAATAACAACTACGGATTTCTTGAAGAGAACCGGATCTTTGATGGCCTCGTCCTCACTGAGTCCCTCTATTACCGAGAGGAGTCTCTGCCTGCGGGAGGAACTGACGTGGATCTCACCGCGGTAAGCGAGGTAAATTATGCCGATCGTGATCAGCAGGTCGAGGAAGGCTATCGGCCCCATGTTAAGGAGGAACTCGTTGAAGCTCAGGTTTGCGGCCGAGCCTATCATGATGTTCGGAGGATCACCAATCAGTGTTGCCGTCCCACCGATGTTGGAGGCAAAGACCTCCGACAGGAGGAAGGGGACCGGATCAACCTTCATGAGGCGGGTTATGTAGATGAGCATTGGAGTGAGCAGGAGAACTGTGGTAACGTTGTCGAGGATTGAGCTGACAACAGCGGTAACAATCGAGAAGAGCAAAAGAACCCGCATAGGACTGCCCCTGGCAAGTTTCGCGGTTTTTATCGCTATGTATTCAAAGAGACCACTTTCCCTCGCTGTGTTCACTATGATCATCATCCCTATGAGGAGGAAAAGGGTGTCCAGATCTAGGTAGGCGGGGAGCTTGTCCCACGGTACAACATGCAAAAACAGGACTATAGAGGCTCCAAAGAGGGCTGCAACGGTTCTGTGAACCTTCTCACTTATTATGAGGGCATAGGTAAAGAGGAACACTGAAACCGCTATTATAAGCGCTGGATCCATTACGACACCTCCACTCAGTAGACGATGACGGGCTCATCGATGTGCTGGACGATTTTAAACACCACCGGGCTTATTGGGGAAGTTCTGCTCGGCTCGGAGCCAAAGCAACGGGAGATCACCAGCAGATCAAACTTTCCGGTGGACATGAGCTCTATAACGTCGTCGCTCTTGCTCCCGATGAAGTAGTCGGTTTCGACCGAGAGGCCTAGGTTCTCAAGTCTGGGCGCAAGGTTGCGGAGTGTTTCGCTGGCAAAGCGCATCTTCTCCGCCTTCAGTTTCTCGGCCTCCTCCTTCCCGAGGGTCTGCTCTATGATGTGAAGGGTTCTCTTCTCGGAGATGTAAATGAGCTTTAACGAGGCCCCGGCATAAGCCCTCAGGGTCTCAAAAAGTTCTTCTGGTATGTCAAGTGAGAACCTGTCCACAGGAAACAGTATCGATTTGACCTCCGGAAGAACCAGTTCCTCCGGGAGGAGAAGGAACTCACGGTAGCGCTTGGCTATCTGCTCATAGCGATCCCCGGCAATGTCCCTGAACTTCCGGGAGATTATGCGATTGAGCACCTCCATGATCATCATCCAGATTCCAGAAGTGCGAGGTCAATTTAAGGCTTTCTAAATTCAGCGAACCGAAATCCATTTAACAAAACCACTTCACTTAAACCCGGTGAGGAGTAATGAGAAAAACGTACGCCCTGGCAGCGGTACTGCTACTCATCTTCTCGATACTGCCAGCGGTGGGGGCCCAATGTCCCTGTGAGGGGCACACGATTGTTCTCAAGGCACCAGCTGTCTCAAGAACCCCCGATGGAAGGCTCGTTGGAGTGGCCACCAACTTCGTAATAACGGTAGCCCCGGGAAGCGGGCACGTGTACCTTGAGACGTGGCCCCTGGCGGAGGTTGACATGCAGGCGAGCGCAAGGCTGGCAACGCAGATAGCCGGAGAGGTCACTGGGAAGGACATGAGCAAGTATGATGTTTTCATACAGGTCAGGGCGGACTCACCGATCATAGGCGGCCCCTCCGCCGGAGGAACTATGACCGTTGGAATAATAGCGGCACTTGAAGGCTGGAAGGTCAGGGACGACGTCATGATGACGGGAATGATAAACCCGGACGGCACGATAGGGCCCGTCGGTGGGATCCTCGAGAAGGCCGCGGCGGCCGCGTCCGTTGGGGCAAAGCTGTTCCTCATCCCAGAGGGCCAGAGGATACAGATGGTGCAGGAAAGCGAGGAGAAGAACATAGGGGGCATAATCCAGATCACGACGAGAACGAGGAAGGTCGATGTGGCCCAGTACGCCAAGGAACGCTGGGGTCTTGAGGTCAAGGAGGTAAGCGACATCTACGACGCCGTCTACTACTTCACGGGACACAGACTATCAAAGCCACAGGTACCCCCCAACATCAGGATAGACACTGCTTTCCTCATGGATGATGCCAAAAAGGACTATGCCAACACCACAGCTTACTACGATCTCGTTCTTGAGAAACTCAAGAAGAGCACCGTAGACTACGAAACCTACGTAACCCTGAAGGAGGCCCTTGACCAGGCGAAGGGCATACTGAACTCCTCGAAAGAGGCCCTAGACGAGGGAATGTACTACACCGCCCTGAGTAAAGACTTCCAGGCGAGGATCATCATCAGGCACGTCGATTGGTACATGAACGTCCAGAGCGTCCAGGACGTTGCCGAACTGCTAAACCGCGTTAACGCGTACATCAACGGGACGGAAAGATACGTCTCGGGAATGGAGATAAGGGGCATGACGATGCTCCAAGCGATAGCAGCGGCCGAGGAGAGGGTCGAGCAGGCCAAGGACATACTCCAGGACGCGTGGAAGAACTTCTACAACGGTGATTACTGGGACGCCGTTGGAAATGCCGCCTATGCCTACGAGAGAGCCGACACTGCTCGCTTCTGGGCGTCCCTTGGAGAGCGCTTCGCAAAGGGGGACGCTATCGAGAGGGATGAGCTGAAGGACACCGCCAGAAACTACATCGACGAGTCCAGCCTGATAGCGACCTACATAGAGTCCATGTACGGAGACGTCGTCGGCAGCTCTCTCAGCGACACGATCCAGAAGGCTGAGGAGTACTACGACGACGGAAAATACTCGGCGGCGATATTCACGGCTATGGAGGCCAGGGTTAGGGGCGAAGTGTTCCTCGACACCCTAGGCATAGACAACGTTACCGTGCTCAGGGACAAGCTGGAGCAGATGAAAGAGGCAGCCAAAACGGCCATAGGACTCGCCCAGATGAAGGGGATAACCCCACTCCTGGCGATGGCGTACTACGAGTTCGCTGAGAGCTACGAGAAGGGTAACGGTATAGACGACATCCAGAACGCAATGATATTCTATCAGTACGCGAGAGAAAGCGCAGGTGTCTTCCTGCTGAAGATAAACTCAAGTGAGGTAACGTGGACCAACCCTATGGGAAGTGAAACGGTGCCCTCGACCACGTCGAGCACGAAAGCAACCGGCACAAAAACCCCGAGCACAACATCGAGCACCGGCGTTGGAATAACCTCAGTCTGCGGGCCGGGAATAATAGCGCTCTTCGCGCTCCTACCCCTGCTCCGGAGGAGGGATTAAGGGGAGCTCCTCCACTCCCTCCTTTTGAGCAGTTGTATCTCCCAGTCGGCAAGGCTTGGGCAGATCGTGCATCCAAGGCGGTAGAATCCCTCGTAATAGAGGGGATGAAGCTCAAGACCCCTCTCCAGAACGAAGAGCTGAACCATGAACCCACTCCAGAATTTTATCGGCATAACCTCGAGAAACGTCCCGAACTCGGTCTTTCTCTCAACTACCGGCGGTTTGAGCCTTCTCCTTGCGCTCTCCCCATCCCTGTCCCCGAGTACGAGAACTGGATCCTCAAATTGAGAGGCGACGGAGTAGAGTGCCTCAACTTTCTTCCGCGTGCACCACCTGTTTGAGTGGGTGGGCATGCCGTACTTCTCGATTGGCATGGGAACGTCGACGCGGATCAGATCCACGCCGATTTTCCTGGCGGTTCTCTCAACGTATTCATCGGTCAGGGGCATCTCGTACTCCATCCTGACGTAGACTGCAGTCACATCCCCGAAGACCTCCCTGGCCAAGATCAACGCGGCAGTTGAGTCCTTGCCCCCGCTCCAAGGCACGAGAACGTCACCGCCCTCAAACTGGCGCAGGAACTCCTTAGAGGCTCCTGCAAAAGCCTCAATATAATCCCGGTTGAGTTCAATGAGGCGCCGAAGGGAAACGTTCTCCGAGTGGGGGATCCTCCAGAGAATTTCCGTCGGAAAACCGAGCTTCTTGCTGACTTCCGCAACAGCATAGGGGCCGGAGTAGTAGGTCTCCCTGTTCATAAGCTTCCTGAGAACGAGGGAGTTCTCACCGAGTTCAAGGCCGAGGAGTTCTCTCATGGCAGTTCTAAAGCCCTCACCAACAGCCAGGTATACATCGTAATCGGGGTGGAGCTCTATTCCCAATGGGTTCTGCGGGTCGAGCGCGTAGCCCTCTTCCCACCTGAAACCCAACCTAAAGCGGGCCTTGATCTCCTCGATATGAGAGTAAAGCTCATCAACGCGCATGTTCCTGACGCGCTTCGTTCGGAGGGATCTCGCGTAAAAGGGCTTTCCCGATTCCCTCAAAACAGGAAGGAGCTCCTCCATAAGATCCCTCTCCTTCTCACCGAGGAGGAGAAGGGGGATGTAAGGCCCTTCGAGGGCTCTCTCAAGGTTCTCAAGGACTTCTTCCTTGGTCCTTCCCCCACCGAGGCTCTCAACCTTCAAAAAACCGCCGTAGTTCCTCTCGTTTATGTACTGCAGGGCCTTCGCATCCTTTCTGGCTCGGGCTATGAGTGTGAACATGGTAGTAGTTAAAAGGGCGCAACTTAAAAAGTCTTCCAGCCGATGAGGAGAACTCCCTAACCTGAGCCATAATGAAACCGGCTTCACTGAGGCTTCCGCGCGACGATTAAACGGACGATTCCGCGGTAATAGCGCTCCTCACGCTCGATTTCAAAGTGCTTCGAGACCAGTTTATGAGTCTCCCTGAGAGGATCGTCATCGAGGAGCAACTTCAACGGCAACTTCAGGGGGAGGAGGAAGAGGTAATTCAGTAAAGCTGAATCGCTCTTCGTGTGCTCAAGGAAAATAGCCCTTCCACCGGGCTTCAGGACACGGAGGATTTCCCTCATTCCCCTCTCGGGATTTGGAACTGTGCAGAAAACGAAGGAGCTCAGAACGGTGTCAAAACTGCCGTCGGGAAAGGGAAGCTTCTCAACGTCGGCAACCTCAAAACAGGCGTTCAGGTTAAGCCTTCTGGCTTTTTCCAGGGCGATTTCAATGACCTCAGGAACGGCATCAACGGCGCAGAGCTCAACGTCCTTCGGGTAATAGCGCAACGTTTTCCCAACGCCAACGCCGACTTCCAGAGTTTTCCCCTCCACAAAGGAAACCGCCTTCTTCCTCAGCGGACAGAAGAACCTGTCGAGCGGTCTCTCAAGGATCTCGTAGTGCCGGGCAATGCGCGAGTACTTCTCCCTGAACGACATGGCCCAAATTGGGAAGAGCTTTTAAAAAGTTGAACCCAAAGCCGGGCGGTGAGAGCATGCCGTACCTCGTAATCGAGCACCTTGAGGAGATAAGCAACTGGGTCTGGCTTGAGTACAGGCACGCCAGCGAGTGGTGGAAGAATAAGCTGATTTTCACCAACGTCCTGCCCGAGGAGAGGGAAAAACTCGCAAAGCTCGGGAGCGTCATAGGCGAGAGCGTTACGCGGTTCCCTTTTGACCGCTCAAAAATCATAGTCCTCGACCTTCAGGCGGAGGAAGAGCTGAAGCCGGAAGACATCGATGATGACACGATAATAGTCGTCGGCGGAATCCTCGGCGACGCCGTTCCGAGGGGAAGAACGAAGGAGTTCATAACGTCGAAGATGAAGGGCGTTAAGGTCAGACACATCGGGAAACCCCAGTTCTCGATCGACGGTGCAAGCATAGTGGCCAAGCTAATAGCGGACGGCAGAAGGCTGGAGGAGATTGAGTACGAGGAGAACCCGACGATTAAGCTGGACGAGTTCAGCGAGATAACGCTCCACTACGCGGTTCCGAAGCTGGACGGGAAGCTTTTGCTCACGCCGGGCCTCATTGAGTTGCAGAAGAGGGAACTCGGCTACACCGAGGCGGACGAAGAAATAAGCGACGAGGAGCTAATCGAGTTCTTTGAGGGGAAGAGGGAGCTTGCTTAATTGACCACAATCTTTATCAGTGCTAACAACAATAACACAATGAGGGATAAATGTGACTAGAAGCACCAAGCTCTTAATTGGGATCATTATTGTTGTTATCATAACTGCCGTAGGAGCGTTCCTTATATTTCTGTCCCCAGAAACCGTCAAAGAATCTGTTCCTCACGAAAGAACGATACTCATAGCATCAGGAACTTATTACATAAGTGCTGGCAATGCAGAAAAATTCAGTTTTAGTGTTCCATATGGGGCTAGTAATATTCGGGTTAAGTTAAACTTCAGAGTCAAGGGGGGTTCAGGAAATGACATTAAGGTTAAAATCATCGATTCCACGGGTCATGTGATTTACAATAGTGGACAGATATCAGCGACAAGCACCACGATTAGACTCCCTGAAGGAGGAACTTATGAGCTAATACTAGACAATACTTTCTCGTTTGTGTCCTCTAAGGAAGTTACACTTTCAGCCCGAGTGTGCTACATATCTTGAGTCTCCTCATCTCACACCTAGATTTGCTCTCTAAAAACAAGGTAACTATCCATATCAAATTCAATTACTTAATCACGACCTTTAGAGAATCATAGCTGATTTCCAATGTTCTCCCTTTATAAGGATGTAATACCTGGAGAGGGTGAGAAAAGCCCACTTTTTAAACCATCAATCCCTCTCTCAGTGCTTCTCTAACGATCCCGAGACTTTTCCTTTTCCTCTCAAACTCCTCCGGAGTATAGCAGAGGATCTCAAAATCCCCGACGATCCCGACATCCCAGAGGGCCCTCAGAACCTCGCTCGACCTTCTGGTGAAGTGCTTTCCCCTGAAGGCTTTGGAGACCACGATGATGTCGTAGTCACTGTCCTTGAGGTAGTCCCCCCTTATCCGGGAGCCGAAGAAAACAACCCTCGCATCGGGGTAGCGCCGCTTTATAACCCCGGCAATTCTCAGAGCCCAAGCTTTTCCCTGCAAAACTCGATCACCTTCTTAGCTTTTTCAAGATGTTCGACCGCCATTCTCCTGTTGTATATCCTTGTCAGAACCTCGTTCGCAGCGTCTGGATACCTCGTGACTATGTATTCCGAGTTCAGGTCAAGAACCGCGTCGATGATGTCCTCATCTTCAACGCCGAGCTCCTTAGAAAGCCTCAGCAGACTGTGAGTTTTGGGGGAAACTCCCTCTTGACCTCAATGTAGAGGGCCTTCAGGGCCTTCTCAGCGGCCTGTTGGGAAAAGAACACGCTCGCGTAGTATCTCTTCACATCAATGAGTGCTTCGGCTGTTTTGAGGTCTTCCAGCGCCTGCTCCCATAGGAGACGTGCCTCATTTCTCATGGCCATCGAAGTTATTTGCTCGGAGATGATTTAATCCTTTCTCTCTGAAAATCGTCTCTATATTCCTCCAGACACTCTCCCTATCGGCCTTGTCAACGACGAGAAAAACCTCCTGAACCGAGCCATCGCTCTTGGCGACGAGCTTCAGGCCTGTCTGAGTCTCCCGCGTCACCTTGATCTCAAAGCCCCTGGAATCGCTCGCGTAAATCCTCCCAGGGATTACCTTCTTGACGCCGGGAATCGAGGCTATTTCTTCGAGCGGTTTCTCAAGTCCCTTGAGGAAGTGGTGCTCCCTCTTGACGCCTTTGCGGAAGTGCTTGGGCATGGGAGTAAATTCAAACCGAGACTTTTAGTTCTTGCGCAAGGCCTAAGTTATCCTCGGCGTCAAACTAAATCGGTGAGAGAATGGAGGAACTATGGATTGTCAAAGAGTTTGAAAAAGTTGCAGAAGTGATGCCTGAGAGGGCTCTAAACCTGATAAAGAAGGACCCCGACCTTTTAAAGGAGATAGTAATCTCAGCGTATCTTGATGGAATCATAAGTCTCGGAAAAGCCGCAGAGGTCCTCGGGGTAACGAGAGAGGAGCTTATAGAGGAGTTTAAAAAACGGGGAATCCCCATTAGAGCCCCTGACAGGGAAGACGTTCTCTCAGAAGTGGATGTCATAACGTGTTTGTAGTGGACACAACGGTGTTGTCCAACTTTGCAAAAACGAATTCGATGGGCGTTCTCGGGAAAATTCTCGGTGAAACAGCGCTAACAACTCCCTACGTTGTTGAGGAATTTATGGTGGGAGTTAGCGAGGCAGGTATCCTCCAGTTGAAATCCCTCTACCCATCACAGAGCTCACTTCCGAGGAAGAAAGATTGTACAGACTCCTCCGCGCGAAGCTGGGAAAGGGAGAGGCGTCCTGCATAGCCGTCGCAAAACACAGGGGGGTTAATTTTGCTCAGCGATGATTACGACGCACGAAAGAAAGCGAGACTGCTCGGGATCAAAGTGTCGGGGACGATAGGCCTTCTCGTGCTTGGGGTCAAGAGAGGAGTTCTAACGTTGGAAGAAGGCAACGGGTTGCTGGAGAAAATGATTGAAAAGGGCTTCTACTCTCCCGTGAAAAGACTTGAAGAAGTTATGCCCGCTTTCTCACCTTGACGGCGACGCCCTTCTTCGCCCTAACCATTTCCTCCCCAGAGAGAACGGCCTTTCCGACGCCCACAACTCTATCGTCGCGGACGACGCCGACTATGTCGTCTGGCCTTATTTTCTCGTCGGCCTCGTTAACTCCGACCGCGAAGACGTCGCCGCGCAGGTCGAAGTCAATCTTCACCCAGTAGGCTTTGAGCGAGTCGTAAATCCTCTGCATTCCGAAGGGCGTGACGCTTATGACGCCATCTCTGAAGGTTCCCGTCTGCTGGTTTTCAACGAAGATGCGGAGCATCTTTGAGCCCTTGACGTGGCCGTTATCGGGAAGAACCACCTCGCCAGCGCCGGCGCCAAAGTAGAAGTCGAAGACCTTCCTAATGTTCTCGAAGTAGCGGTACGTCCTGTCCTCCTTCGTCCCCTCAAGGTGGAACTCCCTCAGGGTCTCGGTGAGGGATTTCAAGCTTTCCTTGCTCGTCGTTCCGTTCTCAACGCGGGTGAAGATTATCTCCCTGCCCGAGAGCTCGCCTGCGAGCTTCGCTATCTCGACGTAGGCTTCATCGAGGTGCGCTATTATCGGAACGTCCTTCGGGTACTTATCGAGGGTCTTTGCCAAAAGCTCGGCCGCCGGCTTTATCTCCTCCTCGCTCCAGTGGCCGGTGACAACTATGTCGTACTTTGCCAGCCACTCCCACTCCCTCGGAACCACGCCAAAGGGCGAAGTGAGAATCAGCTCGTGGACTTTGCTGATTCCAGAGCCTAAAGCTTCTTTTACAGCCCTGCGGTAGAGCGTGTGGCTCCTTGAGAAGGAGTAGGGCTTCTTGGCCGAGCATGGGAAGAGAAGGACCAGCTCGGTGTTCCTTGGAGGGGTGAAGCGCTCGAGGACGCGGGAGTGCCAGCGCTTGACCTCGGGCCTCCTTATGGAGGCGTCGCTGATGAAATAGACCGTCTCCTTCTGAATCGGCGTGTACTTCTCAAGATAATCCGGGTGCTCCAAATCCGCTATGCGGAGTATTCCCTCGTGGTACTGGGTGTAAAACAGGTTCTCCACGAGGTAGCGGAGCTTACCGCTCTCAAGGGCCTTCCTCACGAGGAGTATCGTCTCCCTTGCAAAGTCAAGGGAGTTCGGCTCCTTCCCCCAGAGGAACGGGCTGTACTGGGTGAATCCCTTGCCCTCGAAGTCGTAGAGCTTGAGCGAGCGCGTGTCGAAGGCGTCAACGCCGAGGTAAACTGCTAACGGATAGAAGAACGGCTCCAAGTCTGCTATAATAATCAGGTTGGGGAACCTCTCGCGGAGCGCGCGGAGGATTTTAACGAAGTAGCGGTACTCCTTGACGAGGATTTTGGAGTTGCCGAGGTAAACCACCTCGAAGTTGTACCGCTCGATTATCTTGAAGAACTCCTCGAGGTACTCGATTCTCCTCAGGGCTGGAAGGTAGAAGGCGTTGAAGCCGTCATAGTTAACGCTCCAGAGCCTTCCGAGGGCCTTCTCGATGACTTCAGCGGGAGTGTAAAAGCCGAGGGGGATTGAAGGGGCCAGGTTGAAGTCGTAGTCCCCAGGTTTGTCCGGATGGAAGAAGGAGTTGAAGGGCGAGAGCGTAAAGTCTACCCCGACCAAGGCAGGGGTTCTGAAGGAGTAGTCTCCTAAGCGGACTAACCCCAGCCTTCCAGGACCTTCGTGTTTGATGACTTCCATTGGCATCACACGAGGTTGTAGCGCTGGAGCAGGAGGAGCTCGTCGAGGGTGAGCTTCTCACCGCGCTTGAACTTCTCAAGGGCCTCGACTGCCTTCTCAAAGCTGCTGTCCTTCCTCGCACGCATCTTGGCGACGAGGCGGTAGGCGATGAGTTCCTTGTGTTTCTCGTCGTACTCGCGGATCTTTCTCTCGATGGCCCGGAGTTCCCGCCTTACTTCCCTGACCTTCTCACGGAGCTCGACGACCTTGGCGTGGTACTCGTCGGCTTCTTTCTTGACCTCGTCCGCCTGGGTAAAGGCCTTTATCATCATCTCGTGGAACTGCTGGCTCTGGTTTGCCAGCTTCTGTATCTCAAGGCTTATAGCCCTCCTGGCCTTCTTGAGCTGATCGACCTTCTTCCTCGTCTCAACGAGCTTCTTGTGGAAGCGATCCGCCTGCTGGATTATCTCGAGCTCGGTCGCGAGAACCTGTATCTGATCGACGATCTGCTTCTCCCTCTCTGGAGTGATCTTGGGGTTGGTCTGGAGCTCCCATTCGAGCTTTTCGATTCTCTCCTTGATCTTCTCGGCAGGCATGTTGAGCCTTCTGAGCTGGTTGTACTCGTCCCTCTTGGTTCTGTACTCAAGTATCTCCTGGTAGAGGAGGTCGAGCTTGGCGTTGATCTCCTCACGGTTCTTCTTAAGCTGTTTTATCTGGGCGTTGATTTCATCCCTCTTAGCTTTGTACTCCCTGCCCTTCTGACGGAGCTGCTGCACCTCCCTGTTTTTCTCGTCCCTCTTTTGAATCCAGCTCTGGAGCTCTTTTTCAAGCTCCTCGAGCTTGGCCCTTATCTCGTTCCTCTCCTTCTCAAGGGCCTCGATTTCCTTCTTGATTCTCTTTATCTCTTCTGGATCCACTTTGACCGTTGGCATCGCTCTTACCCCTCTCCTCATTTTTAGAACAGCCCGTTCTGGAGGGACAAGGAAAAAAGTAAATAAAAACTTTTTGGCCGTCACTCGACCCTGACGAGTTTGACCTCGATCTCCCCACCGGGGCCCATCGAGAGCATCGCATAGCCGTAAAAGCCCCCCTCGTTCGGATCGGTAACGTATAGAGGGGCCCCTGCACCGCCTGTTATGATCATCTGCACACCCTCATGCTCCCCATACCAGTTGAGGTGGATGTGGCTGAAAATTCCGAACGCGTTGTACTCCCTCATAAGAGCTAAGAGCTTCTCGGCGGAGTTGTGGTTCATGCTGTGATCCCCGTTAGGCCTCGGATCGTAGGGCGGAGCGTGCATGACGATAACGGCCCTTCTTCCGGTTTCGTTGGCCATCTCAAGGGCGGCCTTGAGGGCCTCCCACTGGTGTGAGCTGAGGGTGTAGCCGTTCTCGACGTCATTCATGAAAACGTAGACGTAATCTCCGAGAACGAAGCTGTAGTCCTCGTCCGGACCGAAGAGGTAGTGGAATATGTTCTTGCCCTCGCCCTGGTATTCGTGGTTGCCGGGGGTCAGGAATACGGGCTTGTTCCACTTCCAGACCTTCATGAGGTCGACCCACTCGCTAAGCCTGCCGGAATAGACCAGATCACCGCCGTCGATCACAAAGGCCCCGCTTCCGTTGTTAACCTGATCCATTATCTTGAGGAAAACACTCGGAACCGGGTCGTTCCTGTGGGCCGGTCTGTGATCGCCCAGCGCGAAGACGGTGTAGTTAGAAACCTCCCTCGGGCGCAGAGTGAAGCCCGATGTCGAGTTGAGCTTTATCCACGTCTCTCCGACCTCGGCGCACTTAGGATAGTCCACGTAGGCCGGGTTGATGTTCTCAATGACGTAGGTAAGCTCGGCCCCGGAAGGCTTAACCGAGACGCTGACGTTGAAGCCGAGTGCCCGTATGTAAACGGTGGATCCGTTCACAAGCCTTATGAAGCCCCCACTGACCGTCACGTTTTCACCTTTGACGACGCGCCAGTAGTAATGGAAGGGCTCCTCATAGTAGAGAGGATAGTCCTCAACGAACTCGGTTCTCTCGACGATACCGTTCCAGTTCACGTCGCCGATCTCCTTGAGGAAGAGGCCCTCGAACTGGCCGGAACGGAGGACGTAGAGGCTTGGGACGTCTGAGTAAGAATGAATCCGCGAGAGCTCTCTGAGGGCGAGACCAACGCCGGCCCTGCTCGTTCCGGTAAGGATGAGCTTCGCCCCCTCTTCGGAGTTGAAGACCGCTATAATTCCCTTGTCAGGGCCAACGAAGTGGTAGCCGTTCCTGTAAGCAACGTAGCCGAAGTAGTCAACCTTCTCAACCCTAACCCTCTTTCCATCGAGCTCCTTAACTGCCAGCTCCGGCGGGAGAACCGCTATCCCCCACCTGTAGTCGGAGAGGTCCCTGACCTCGGCGTCCGGGAAGTACGCCTTGACGAGATCGAAGTACCCTGGAACGGTGTAGATCGGCTGGCCTTTGAAGATAGTCCTCCACTCACCGATAACCTGCCCGGTCTTTCTGAACTTGGAGAAGTCTATCTTAACGGCCGCCGGTGTTGGCGTTGTCGTGGTTGTCGTTGTAGTTGTGGGAATGGTGGCTGTGGTCGTCGTTGTGCTCGATATTGTTGTGGTGGTCGTTGTCCTTTCAGAACTGGAGGTGGTCGTAGTGGTAGCTGAAGATGCCGAGGTCGTTGTTGGAGAAGTTGTGGGAGTTGTGGTTCCGTGCGTGGTTGTTGTGGTGGAAGAACCAATCTGCTGGCTCGTTGTTGGTTGGCTCTTTTCACCGCCCCCGCCGAGGCAGCCGGCCGCGATCGTTCCCAGAAGGAAAACTCCCAAAAGGAGCACCGCCAGCACCTTTCTTTCCACGAAAGTTCACCCAATTGGATAAACGAACCGGGATTAAAAGGCTTTGGTATGCACAAAGTCTAAATACCAGCCCGAGAAAGTTAAAACGGTGATACCATGTTCGTCGGACACTACCTTGAGGTCCCCGAGGAGGAGACGGGTTTTGAGGGCGTAACGATAAGGTGGCTCGTTTATCCCAAGCTTGGGGCAAAGAACTTCGCCATGCGCTACTTTGTCCTCAAAAAGGACTCGGAGATCCCGATACACCAGCACGACTGGGAGCATGAGATATTCATCCTGAAGGGAGAAGGGATAATCACCAACGGAGAGGAGGAGCACCACGTCAAGGCCGGAAATTTCCTCTACGTCCCGCCCAACGAGCCCCACGGCTACAAGGCTTTGAGCGAGACCTTCGAGTTCCTCTGCCTGATCCCAGCAAAGAAGGAAGCAATACCCGAGGACAAGTGGTGATCAGAACCGTCCCCTCCCGGGCCGCCTCGACCGTCTGAGCATGTACATATCCCGGGAGCGCCTGAGGACTATTGCAGGCCCCTTTGACGGTTTTTCCTCTTCTTCCAGCAGGATTTTAACGAGCTCATACCCGATGATGGCCATGAGACTCAGTATCAGGGCCGTTATTATCAAGGGCAGGTAGTAGTAAAGTCTCCCAACGTAGGGGATCACGAAGAGCAACTTTCCAACAACCTGATCCGGATAAACCCTCCAGGGATCGGTGTACTTCCTGTTGTCGCCCTTGGTCACGTAGTAGATCCTCCCCTCCTGATCCGTCCTGATTGCGACGACCCTGTGAATTATACGGTACTCTGTTCCGCCGAGCTCGATGCGGTAGAGGACAACGTCCCCGGGGTGGACATCTCTGGATGGATAGATAACAACGAGGTCACCGGGGTTTATATTCGGCTTCATGGAATCGGTGAGAACAACAACGTACTGGAAGCCGAAGGAGAAGTGCAGAACCGCGACGAGAAGGGTCACGACAAGAAAAAAGGCTGAAAAGAGAGAAAGTACTTTGGAGCGGAGGGTCATTCAGGGGCCTCCATCACTGCTGTGGCCCAACGAGGACGACGGCGACCTTATCCATGTTTTTAATTTCGACACTGCTACTGAAGTGTATTTCAACAGCTGTGCCTGAATTAAGGGCGGAGTTCAAGGTTTGACTACCTTGGGCAATCAAATTTTCACTTGAGTCATAAACCTTAACGTATATCGTTGTTCCGGAGTCAAGATTCTGGTCGAAGGAGACCGTTACTCCCGCCACATAATCTGGATTACTGTCAAGAATCCAGTTGACGTTTGCATTGGCGACTCCACCAGGAACTGTAATCTGCTGAGGACCTCCTTCACCTATGTTCTGGATGTGGAGGTTAAACGTTGGTACTGCCAGCGCCGCACCAACCATCAGGAAGACCAGAGCCCCCAGAAGGGGCAGGGCCTTTTTTAGCCTCCTGTTCACCTTTCATCACCTCGATTGGATCCTCTCGAAATTTTACGCGTTTTTGATATTTAACGTTTTTTCTCAAACTGGTTGTAAAATTTCCAAGTAGCATAATTAAACCCGGACAATCTCCAGACCGCATTAGACAAACTCAAAAAAATCCGGGTAGTATTGGGATAATTTTCAAATGACCAAAGAGCGAATGTAAAAAATTCATTCGGTCTTGCCGAGCAGATAGGTCGCGGTGGCGCGCTCGACCTTTACCCTGACGAAGCCCCCCGCCTCGCCCGAGTCGAGGATTATATCCTTGTAGTTGAACGTCCTGCCCTCGATTCCACCCTTCTTGCCCGGACCGTGAACGAGAACCTCAACGGTTCTGCCGACGTAGGCCCTGTTTATCTCGTATGCTATCGCGAGGCGGAGCCTGTGAAGCTCGCGGGAACGCTCCTTGACGAGCCAGCCGGGCAACTGCTTCCACCTTGCCGCTATCGTCCCCGGCCTTGCCGAGTAGCGGGAGACGTTAATCTTGTCCGGCTTAACACGCTTTACAAGCTCAACCGTGTTCCTGAAGGCTTCGTCGCTCTCCCCGGGGAAGCCAACTATGATATCAGTGTTGAGGTTCAAGTCCGGGATCTTCTTCCTGAAGGCATTAACTATCTCCTCAAACTCCTCGACGGTGTATGTTCTCCCCATTCTTCTAAGGATTTCGTTATCTCCACTCTGAACTGGCAAATGCAGGAACTTGTAGATTTTCTCGTCTTGATAGGCCTCGATCAGCTCGTCGAGGAACTTCAGAACGTGGTTGGGGTTCATCATGCCGACCCTGACGCGGAAGTCGCCTTCAATGGCCGTTATCTCGTCGAGGAGCTCTGCCAGATTAGTCCCGATATCAAAGCCGTAGCAGCCGGTGTCCTCGCTCGATAGAATAATCTCCCTGTACCCCCTCGATACGGCCTCCCTCACCCATTTGATTACGAGTTCGGGTTTGTAGCTCTTCAAAACACCCCTCGCGAAGCGTGTCGCGCAGTAGGTGCAGGCGTTCAGACAGCCCTCACTTATCGGGACGACGAAGGAAACGCCGGGCTTCCAGAGCCTCGGGAGTTCGAGCTTATCTGGATTTCTCTCGCGCCAGCCTTCAACGCTTATCAACTTCTCCCCACGTTCCGCCACGCTTATCGCCTCGGCGATTCTGTCTATGCTTTTGACACCCAAAATTCCTGAAACGCGGGGGTCTATTGCCTCGGGATTAACGTGAACGAGACATCCAGTGGCGATTACCTTCTTTCCAGAATCGAGGAGCTCCCTAATCCTCCTCACCATCTTGAGCTCCGTGGGGTCTTTGACTGCACAGGTGTTGACGACGACGTAATCGGCCTTATCCGGGCCCTCGGCTAACTCATAGCCGGCTCTCAGGAGTATCGCTTCCATAATCTCGCCGTCTGCCCTGTTCCTTGAGCAGCCGTAGCTCTCAACGTAAACTCTCACCATCGGAGCGGCTCTCCCCGGTCGGTTTAAAAACCTCACTACCATGGAACGCTCTTCCAGCCCATTTTGTAAGCGAAGTAATTGGCACCCCAGTGGACGAGCGGTGTGAATATCAGGAGGAACAGCATCTGGCCGGATGAGATAGTCTTCACCGGATAAGCGAAGGCGAGCGCGCTTATCAGGAATCCCAGCTGGTCGAGGCCAACAGCCGGGTAGCCTCTCGGGAGGTTCAGACGTCTCTTTATGAAGCTCCCCACTAGGTCACCCATGAGCGCACCAAAGGACAGCAGAAACGCCAGAAGGACGGCAGTTTTCAGGGAACCGTAGAAGGCGGGGGTTAGGTAATACTGAAGGACTCCAACAAGAGTACCGACGGAAACCCCGCCGAGGAAACCCCTCCACGTCTTTCCATCTCCCAGAATTCTGTTCCCGTCACGCCACTTCCTTCCACCGTCTATTGGCCTGCCTCCCCCGAGCAGAACGGGGGAAGCGTTGGCGAAGTACGCCGGGAGGATGTACCACAGGGCCCAGAACATCGATGAGAGTGCCCCCATTGATTTCACCGGTGGGAGTTGAGCGGGCCGTTAAAAAGTCTTCCGGTGCAAAGCCTTTTAATATAGCGGGAGAGCTAAGGGTCGGTGAGAGAAATGCCGATGAGATGCAAGTTCTGCGAAAAGCCTGCCTTCATAAAGCTTCACTACCCAAAAATGTACCTCTGCGAAGAGCACTTTAAAGAATACTTCGAAAGGAAGGTAAAGCGGACGATAGAGCGCTATAAAATGCTCAAACCGGACGAGAAAGTTCTTGTAGTGGTGAGCGGTGGAAAGGACTCGGCCGTCACCGCTTACATCCTCAAGAAACTCGGCTACAATATCGAGTGCCTCCACATAAACCTCGGCATCGGCGAGTACAGCGAGAAGAGCGAGGAGTACGCAAAGAAGCAGTGCGAAGCTTTGGAAGTTCCCCTCCACATCGTCCGAGTTAAAGAGCTCTTCGGGAAGGGAATCGGGGAAGTTAGGACGAGGAGGCCGACCTGCTCCTACTGCGGCTTAACGAAGCGCTACATCTTCAACAAGTTCGCCTACGATAACGGCTTTGATGCAGTTGCCACCGGCCACAACCTCGACGACGAGGCGAGCTTCATCTTCTCGAACATGATGCACTGGAACACGCAGTACTTAGCGAAGCAGGGGCCGGTAACACCGGCCCAGTTCAACGGGAAGCTTGTCAAGAAGGTCAAGCCCCTCTACGAGGTCACGGAGAGGGAAGTCGTTGCCTACGCCTTGGCAAATGGCATCGAGTACATGATGGAGGAGTGCCCCTATGCGAGGGGCGCTACAACGCTCGAGTACAAGGCGATACTCAACGAGATGGAGGAAAAGAGACCGGGGACGAAAATCAACTTCGTCAAGGGTTTCCTGAGAAAGAAACACCTGTTCGAGGCCGAGCTCCACGAGACCGAGCTGAGGGAGTGTAAAGTCTGCGGCATGCCTTCAAGTGGCGAGATTTGCTCGTTCTGCAGGTTCTGGGGACTTAAAGAGCCGATAGACTTTAAGTTACATTTATAAAGATAAACATAGAGCATTGAACGGGGGATATTCATGAACGTCCCAACAATTATGCAGGACCTGTGGGGTTCTCTCAGGAGGGGTGAGCTAGTCCTCGTAGAGAGGACCGATGCTGGTGATCAGTATCTCGACCTGCATAACATAGTGACTTGGGGATTGGAAGATGAATATAATATCGTCATTGTGGACATCCTTGACTCCCTGCACCTTTTGACAGCCAAGGCCAGACTGGCCGGTATAGAAACTGATGTGCTAACCAAAGCTGAGGTAATAAAGATCGGAGGCAGAACGCAAACTGGCAACGTGATAAAGACCATCGAGGAGATCTCGGAGCCCGTAATACTGACGAAGAAATTCAAGGATGTCTACGAGCAGGTTCTTGAGTCCAGATTCCCGGTGCTCACCATAGTCCTCGGCCTAGAGAAGCTCCTTATGGCTTCAGAGTTCTCATCAGCAAACGTTCATGCACTGGTAAAACTGATGTCCCAATACGTCGGGGACGAAAGACGGCTGACCGTGTACCTTGTAAAAACTGGCATCATAGGACCCGAGAGACAGTCCTTAACTGCCCTTCTCGAAGACATAGCGACCACTGTGATAAGGGTATCAAAGAAGGGGAAGACAACGGAATTCCACGTCATCAAGTCCGTAACGCCCGACCTTGAGGATATGGTTCTCAGGTTCTGATTTATCCTCAATTTTAGGGGGCCTAGAACACAAAAGGAAGAATTAAAGTTCCTCAAACACCAACCTAAACCTCAGCTCCCCCTCAAGCGGGAAGAGGAGAGTGTAGCTGACACCCTGCTGGATGAAGTCCCAGCCGCTCTCGCTCTGGCTGAGGGTCTTTATCGGGTACTTCCACACCCTTGCCTTCCTATCGAGCTCGATTTTGAGCCCTCCAATCCCGTAGGGGTCTTTTACCTCAAAGCTATCCGCCTCGAATTCTCCGGGGCTTTCCATGACGCTGTGCACCGCTAAGTTCAACTCGACACCGAAGAGCGCCTTGGCTTCACTCCTCACGGTGTAGTCAACAATGAAGCCGTTATCTGTGAGACGGAAGGACTTCGCAACCCTCGCCGGGCTTCCAGAGACTATACCATCACGCTCAAGGGTGATGCCCCCCTCAAAGATCGAGAAGTCGTAGGCTCCGGTGAGGAAGTCCCCGAGTTCGGTGTAATTACTCAGGTAGTAATCGTTTAGCCCCACATCCCTACCGAAGAAGTGATCCTGCAATATTGCCCTCATGTGATCATCGTAGGCAAGCTCACGCTTTATATCCTCCGGGATCCTTTTGCCGAGCTCGTGGATGCTGGCAACTCCCTCCCCGCTTTCGTCCTCGGGGGTTGCCGACTCTGGAACCTCATGGTAGTGCTCCCATCTCCTGGCGAGCACGTCGTTGTAGTTTACGGCCTTTCTCTTGGAGCTGAACTCAAAGAGTGCTCCCCCGTAGGCTGGCTTGAAGACGGCATAGAAGTTTTCGTTCTCGAGAAAAACTTCATCTCTACCGTCGAAGTCTATGTCGCGGACGAAGCTTCCAGTGGAAACGAAGCTGTTGGCCCTTATGATGTTCTCCCAGACCGCCCTCCTCAGGTGGGGGAGGTATATTCCGCCGAAAACTCCATGCCAGTAGGCGTCGTTGCATTGAGCTCTGAGGAGGAACCGCCTCGCCTCGGGGTTGTCCCTTACCAGCTTGCTCACCATGAGCATCCTCTTGTGCATGTAGTTGCTCTCGGGATACTTAAAGAAGAAGTTCTTCCAGATTCCTCCCCTGACGAAGACGCGGTAGCGGTCGAACTTGTTCTCCCTCTTGAGCTCCTCGACGAACTCGACGAAGAGCTTCGCCTGCTTTGCTGGGAGGCTCCATTCGCTCATCTCGAAGTAGGACGCTATCGGAAGGTAAACGAGGCCCCGCGGTTTGAAGTGCTTTAGGTACTCAGAGTAAAGGGTGAGGTCTATCCGGTCATCGCTCGAAACGGCGTCAAAGAACTCCCTCAGCCAGCCCTTCTCGTGAACCCATTCGTAGGTTCCCGGCCAGACCCCGAACTTCTCACCGTCGTCGTGGAAAACTGCCACCTTGCTCTCATCACCGTCGTCGAGAGAGTGGAGGTAGTCGAGAGTCTTCCCCACAGGACGGAAGGGGATTAGATATCGCAGTCTCTCGTCGATCGGGAAAACCGTTATGACCTCGCCGCCGTCCTCGGTGTAGTACGGCCAGTAAAGGCTCTCCTTGGGAAGGCCAGCACTCATGAAGTGGTAGTCATCAACTATGACGTACTCTATGCCCGCCTGGCGGAGGCTCTTGACGAGTTCGGGCTGCCAGACCCTTTCGGTCAGCCACACGCCCCTTGCCTCGTAGCCGAGCTTTTTCGCGAAGTCCTTGAGAAGTCTAACCTGCTCTATCCTGTCCTCCTTGGGTATCGCCGCCAAAACGGGCTCGTAAAAGCCTGCGACGACTATCTCAAGCTGCCCTTTCCTGACGAGGCTTTTGAGAAGGTCAATGTGCTCTGGCCTGTTCTCGACGAGCCACTCAAGCAGGGGACCCGAATAGTGGACGGCTACCTTCATGGAGGGGTAATCCTCAAGTGCCTCCATGAACGGCCTGTATGACCTCTCGTAGGCACTCTCAAAAACCCAGCCGAAGTTTCCGAGGGGCTGGTGATTGTGTATCCCGAAGATAAACTTGACCATGGCAACCACCCGTACTTATCACTAAAGGTGATACAGTGGTTTGGCTATAAATACTTTGCTCCCTCAGATCAGGGAGAAGAGGTAGAGCGCGAAAGCCACACAGACCTGGTTTGAAAAGTTGTCGTCCGGAGGTAGGCCGTAGAACTCAACGAGAGTGCCTATGAGAGCACCGGCTATCGCGAGCTTGAGACCGAGGAGGGGGTATATAACAAGCAGAGCGGAGAGAAAGTATGCCAGGCTGCCCTCAAGGCTCTTACCGTTGGAAAACCTGTGCCTACCGAAGTTCTTCCCGATTATCGCCGCCATTGCATCGCCGAGGGTTGCGACGGTAACGGCTGCTATCGCCACGTTCTCGGTGAAGAAGTATACCACTATGAGGGAGGCGAGGGCAAAGTATATGTGGGCCGCAACGCCCAAGCGCTCGTGCTCTCTTTCTATGTCCATCACGTGCCGCTCAAGAACCTCAATTCCAGTCACGACATCAGGATTGATCAGCCTGAGCTTCAGTTTTATTCTGTCCCTGAGCTCCTCAATTATCCTGAAGGGCTCTAGGACAACGAATACCGCAAAGGCGGTGGCTACGAAAGTGAGGGTGAACTCCCTATCCGTGAGGATGTAGAGGGCCGGTACGACCAGACCGGTGAGGTGAAGGGCCTTACGCTTCAGCTCGCTTTTTAAGCTCGTGTTCACGCTTTATCACCTCCAGCGCCTCGTTCAGGTTCCTGACAATGTAATCGGCGTTTCTAATATGCTTTCGCCGGAAGTAGCCCCTCCTCACGAGTATGCCGGTTGCACCGATGGCCCTTGCACCGGCCATGTCCGTCTCGTCCCTGTCCCCAACCACGTAGACTTCATCGTCCGGGAACCTCGATAGGGCTAGCTTGAAGTTGTGCGGGGTCAGCTTGGAGTAACCGGTCTCGCCGCTGATTATTATGTCGTCGAAATAGTCCCCTATTCCGAGGTGCTTCACCTTCCTTCTCTGCCACCGGGAGGAGGAGTCGGTAACCAGGACGATCCTCGCACCCATCTCCTTGAGGTTTCTTAGAAAGGGAAGCGCGTCGGGGTAAAGTTTAAGACTGGAGAAAAACGTCTTATCAACCAGTTCCAGTATCTCTGAGAACCCTTCGACTCTTTTTTCTCCATAAACCCTTCTGAAAACCTCCTCCATAATACCTTCAATGTCCATCCTGTGGAGGGCCTCAATCCCCTCCAGCTCGCGGTAGCCCCTGAAGAGCAGGTATTTGATCATCCTGAACCGCCTTTTCACGAGAAGATGAAGGAAGAGCCTCATGAGAACCCTCTTTCCTGCATCCCACGTGGTGCAGAGTGTGTCATCGAGGTCCACTATAACCAGCATCAAACCCCTCCACTCCAATCGGGAGGGTAGGGGTTAAAAGCCTAGCGGCAGGTTTAAAAGGGGATAACTGTGAGGGGCTGATGATGAGGGGAGAAACGCTCGTGCTGGGTGGCATTGTGCTGATATTCGTGGGGTTCCTGCTGGTATTCCTTGGAACACTGATCTCGGCCCTCGGCGGCGAGGGTGACGTTGAGGGAGGCGGGGTCATAATGATAGGCCCGATCCCAATAGTCTTCGGCACGAGCAGAGGGGCGGTGACCATTGCCTCAATTCTGGCTCTCCTGCTAATGGTACTCTGGATAATAGGGACCCTGCTGGCGAGGAGGGGATGAAGTGGACTTCCTGGCCGCAATCGCAGTTCTGCTAGTTACGGCCAAAACCATTGAATGGGCCTTCGAGAAGGTGGAGATACACCCGATAATAGCGCACGTCCTCACGGGAATAGTGCTCGGCCCTTTCATCCTCGGGGTGGTTAGACCAACCCCAGATCTCAAGGTTCTCGCGGAGTTCGGGCTGATAATGATGATGCTCTACATGGGGCTTACAAGCAACTTCTCGGCCATAGCCCAGAACACGAAAAGGGCCGTCATCGTGGCGGTGCTCGGTGTTTTCGCCTCTTTCCTCCTGGGCTTCATGACGGTGAGGCTCTTCGGCAAACCCCTCTCCGCGGCGATCTTCGTGGGAGTGACCCTCGGAAACACCGCGATTGAGGTCACGAGCGGCGTTCTCGTAAAGGAGAGGGTAAAGCGCATTGTCTCATCGATCCTCATGGGCGCTGCCTTTGCCGACGATATCCTCGCCGTTTATCTCATAGGCATAGTCACGGCCATGGCCGAGGGCAGCCTCGACGCCCAGGCCTTCGGGGTGCTGACGGTTAAGATATTCTCCTTCATAGTGCTCGCCCTGCTCATTTCGGAGGTCGTCTTCAAGAATGCCGAATGGTTCAAGAACGTTGTAAAGAACCTCAACGTGTTCTTCACGTTCACCCTCATCCTCACGTTCACCCTGGCCATACTGGCAGAGTGGGTCGGACTCAACCAGATAATCGGGGCCTATTTGGCGGGACTCATGATAAGCAGGCTCCGTGAGAGGAAGGATCCGCTGATAATAACCCGCATAAAGCTCAACGAACTCATCGAGGATCTTGAAGTTGTCCTGATCGAGTTCTTCATGCCCCTCTTCTTCATTTACGTCGGACTAATGTTCAACCCCCCTCTGAACCAGGTCAGTCTCTCACTGATAGGCGGCCTTTACCTCTCCGCCGTTCTGGGGAAGCTCCTCGGCTGCGGATTGGGGGCCAGATCGCTCGGCCTGAGCTGGAGTGATTCCCTGCTGATCGGAATTGGAATGGGCGGCAGGGGAAGCCTTGAGCTGGCGATACTGACCTTCGGCCTCGAGGCCGGGCTAATAGACCAGGGGCTCTTTGCAAGCGTCATAATAGTCTCGATGCTAACAGCTCTAACGACGCCGGTTTTCTTCAAGGCCTATCTCAAAAGGCAAAAGCTTAAATCATCATCCTGAGATCGGCCATCGGTGGGAGTATGTTTCCAGAGAGGGGCACAGACGAGGAGGAAGTGCTTGAGGAGCTACGGCGGAAGACGAGGGAGGATTTAACCTTCGACTCCGGGAAGATTCTCGGCTCCATGTGCACGTACCCACATCCGTTCGCCGTTAAAATCATTACGGAGTTTATAGACAGGAACCTCGGAGACCCGGGTTTACACATCGGGAGCAGGAAGGTTGAGGAAGAGGCCGTTGAGATGCTCTCAAACCTCCTCGGTCTTAAAAAGGGCTACGGCCACATAGTCTCGGGCGGAACCGAGGCAAACATTTTAGCGGTAAGGGCCTTCCGCAACCTGGCGGGGGTTGAAAAGCCCGAGCTTATCCTTCCGAAGAGCGCCCACTTCTCCTTCATCAAGGCCGGCGAAATGCTTGGAGTCAAGCTCATCTGGGCGGAGCTGAATGAAGATTATACCGTCAACGTTAGGGACGTTGAGGAGAAGATTACGGACAACACGATTGGAATCGTTGGAATAGCCGGAACAACGGGTCTGGGAGTTGTGGACGATATTCCCGCTCTGAGCGATTTAGCCCTCGATTACGGGCTCCCGCTCCACGTGGATGCGGCATTTGGAGGCTTCGTGATTCCCTTTGCGAAGGCCCTCGGCTACGACATCCCAGACTTCGATTTTCGCTTGAAGGGAGTGAAGAGCATAACCATAGACCCCCACAAGATGGGCATGGTGCCGATTCCAGCCGGCGGGATAATCTTCCGCGAGAGGAAGTACATCGACGCGATAAGCATTCTGGCCCCTTACTTAGCCGGAGGAAGAATATGGCAGGCCACCATAACAGGAACGAGGCCCGGGGCAAACGCTCTCGCGGTATGGGCGATGATCAAGCACCTCGGCTTCGAAGGCTACAAGGAAATTGTGAGAAAAGCTATGGAGCTGAGCCAGTGGTTCGCGGGGGAGCTGAAGAAGATACCGGGCGTTTACCTCATCCGAGAGCCGGTCTTGAATATTGTCTCCTTCGGCACTGAGAACCTTGAGCGGGTCGAGGAGGAGCTGAAGAGAAGGGGCTGGGGAATCAGCGCGCACAGGGGCTACATCAGGATCGTCATGATGCCCCACGTGAGGAGGGAGCACCTCGAGGAGTTCTTGAGGGATTTGGAGGAGATTGTGCGAGGTTAATAACGCAGTATTTATCGTGAATATTAAAAGGGTGAAATCAGTCCGTAACCCTTGATGTCCATGCTGGCTACCCCCTCGACTTCGGAATTTCCGCTATGTGCTTCTTGACCTTTTGTTGACACATTTGAGATTAAACTCACTGGAAGAAATGAGGCGGTCAGTCCGTCACTCCCTCGTCACGGCTCGGACAAGGCTGAACTCATCATCCCAGAAAAGGTTGAAGATGGGCCTTAAAAGGCTTGCTCAGCGATCACCTTTCCTTCCTCACCGTTCGGTTCGCCCATCACTCATCATCGCGGTTCTGGATTTGATAAAAAGAATTAAAAAGTTAAGCCTGCTGCTCTGCGAGCAGGCTCATGTCGACATCAACCGAATCCGCCAGGCAGTCATTTCCGGCAGAAGGCGAGAGCTCTAGGGTCATGTTAACGGTCAAGACTCCGTTCTGAGGCAGTTTTCCGGTGAAGATCTCTATCGGCGTGCCGTTGATCTCCGCGAGGGTTTTGCCAGCGGCGGAATCAACGCTCCATTCCTTGCTCCCATCAGAGACGACGAAGCTTTTAACGATCAGGTGTTTGCTGAGCTCCCCAACGTCCGGAGTGCTGTCCACGAGGCTTTCGGCCTTTGATAGCTTTCCGTCTTCTCTGTCGGTGACGTTGAATGTCAGTACGATCCTTGAGAGGGGGTAATCACCGCGGTTTTTAATGGCAAAGGTGACCGTCCTGCTCTCACCGGGCGCGAGGTTGCCGAAGGAGAACAGTTTATAGTCATCGTAGAACCTTTTGCCGTCCTTGCTTATGCCAATGTCGAAGTCGCCTGTGGAGATCTCGTTTCCGCTGGACTTCGCAACGTCGCTGAAGTAGGAAACGCCCAGGTGCATCCCGGCCAGGAACACCAACAGGGCCGCAACTCCAACTATTATGTAGCGTTTCATTGAAACCACCTAATGTAGTTCTCATGGGCCGATACGAGGATTGGTTTATAAAGCTTTTGATTTTTAATAGTAATACCTCAAGCAAGTCACCTCAAAACCTTAAGTTTTTAATAGGGATCAGGAAATAAACCCGGGAGCCATGACTGAAACCCTGAAGACGAGACTGATAAAAAACGCGGGCTGGCTGTTTGGGGCGGAGACGGAGGGGCTTTCATGGGTGAAGTCAATACCGCGCTTCAAAAAATTGCTCGGGGGGCGGGGATAACAATCACCGGTACTGCACTCTCGCTGGTTATGGGATTTGTTTCCAGGGCATTGATAGCGAGAGGAGTTAGTCTTTCAGACTACGGGCTCTTCAATCTAACGATCACAATCCTCACACTTACCCTCACCGTTGCCGCATTGGGGATCCCGAACGCAATGCCAAGACAGATCCCTTATTACCTCACCAAAAAGAGGGAGAAATTCCACGATCTTATCTCCACGGCTATGTCTATCGTCCTGATGAGCGGTCTTCTAACTGCAGGAATCCTGTTCATCTTTTCTGGGGTTATTTCAAAAGTATTTACTGACCCTGGGGTCTCGTGGACTTTAAAGATAATCGCCGCATCTGCCCCATTCACGCTCCTCACGTCTTACCTCATCAGCTCCACTCTAGGGCTTGGAAGAGTGAGGGAGAGATTCTACTACCAGCAGATCCTCAGACCGGGCTTATGGCTCGTTGGAGTCAGCATTCTGTACCTCGTCGGGTTTACACTAACTTCCCTGCTGTACCTGTGGGTTGTTTCAAGCGTGATCACGTTTTTTATCCTGTTTATCGACGTTAGGAGACTGGGGATAATCAAAATACAGCCCTCCATTAATCCGGAGGTTGCCAAGGAACTCATCCTCTTCTCAATTCCCCTCATGCTTTCGGGGATCCTGTGGACGTTCATGACGAAGATGGACACCCTGATGGTCGGGCATTACCTTCCCTCGAGTGAAGTCGGCCTATATAATGCAGCGGTACCCCTTGCAAATCTGTTATCCTTGGGATTAGCTGCCATAGAAACCCTCTACGTCCCTATGGCGACTCCCCTCTTCGCAAGGGGTAGCATGGAAGAACTCACGAGGCTTTACCAAGTCGTCACGAAGTGGATCCTGCTCGGCACTCTGCCGTTTTTTGCAGTTCTCTTCGTCTTTCCGGAGACGAGTTTATGGTTGGTGTTCGGCTCAAAATATTTAACCGCCTCCCTAACTCTCCAGATCCTCGCCATAGGGTTCATGTTTCACTCGGCACTCGGCCCTAACGGTCTAACGCTCACAGTGATAGGGAACACCGGCTTTTTAACTGTTTCAAATGTCCTCGCGGTGATAAGTGATTTTCTCCTCAACATACTCTTGATACCAAGGTGGGGAATAGAAGGGGCGGCGGTTGCCACCGCGACGGCGTATCTGGTTGCAAATATAGCTAAATCATGTAAACTTTACAGTGAAACAGGCATTCACCCGTTCAGTAGAGCATATACGAAGAGCCTCATACTCGGAGCTGGGTTGATAGCCCTTCTCAAGGTCCTGGTGGTCATGCTAAAAATGGACAATGTTTGGGGTATGGTAGTCCTTCTGGGGATTTCAGCAGGACTTTATGCCATCTTGCTGTTGGTGTTCAGGGTAATTGAAAAGGAAGACATCGATCTCATACTTGCAGTTGAGAGGAAGTTTGGGGTAAATCTAAAGTTGATACGCTTGATATTAGAAAGACTTGGCTATTCCAACTAGCTATTCGTTATGCTGACACTATTTATTTGTTGATAAACTTGGTAGCTGTGAAATATTTAAGGCTATATTGATATATTGCAAAATTTTTGAAATAAGAACCAGAAAGAAGTATTACTGGTTTCTTTAATATAGAACCTAGTATGCCTACATGTAACCTATCTGTGATTACAAGTGATGCATTTGAAATAAGATCAACAAAATGTGAAAAAGTTTCATTAACTGAGACATCCGAAACAACAGTTGGATATCCTATCTCACTAAACATTCTAGAAAGTTCCCTTGCTAAATCCTCCCGAGTATTAGTTAATTGTTCTTTATCAGTTCTGAATGCTAATAATATATGTTCTCTATTGAGAGGACCACCAAAGTCTTGAGCTGTTAAGTAAAACGCAGTGTCATCACTATGTGCCACGTGAACGAACTCAGGAAGATTAAATCTACGGAGATGTTTGTAACTAAACATTTCTCTCGCGAAAAGATAAACCTTTGTCTGTGATTTAAAGAAAATGTCGGGGGGGTAAGTTCTGTAAAAATAGTAGGTTTGAGGAGCAACTACTATTGGAACTCTCTGAGTTCTAATTAAATGCTTAACAATTCGAATGGATCTAAACCAAATATCATTAAAATTCGCACCTCCATGAATAATTATTAACTCAATATCTTTTGGAACACGGATAGGCTCAAAGGGTAGATAATATTTTTTGTATCCCCTTGGAAATATTAGTGATCTCGAATATATCCTTATAGGAAAATCCGCTGGAGACACTTCCAAATAACGAATAGATAAATCTTCAAGGAGCTTTCTCATACCCATATATATAAGTTTATCTCCATTGTTTCCACCTGGCTGAATCAATAAGGCTTTTGAGCCCTCATACTCCCTTAGGAATTCCCTAAACTCACTTCCAAAAGTTCTAAGCGGCATATTTTCCATGTCTATGATGGAGAGAGCAACCTTATACAAGAAATTTGATAAGTTCATTTAAACGCCCCCTTAGAGTTGTAATTGGATAATATCACCCTTCTTGATTCTTCCAAAGTTCTCAAAGGTGAATTTCATGGCCTTTAATATTACTTTTACGTTCTTGATCCTATCTCTGAGCTCTCCATGGAGTATCCCACCCAAAACCTGCTCCAGGATTTCCCCGATGTTCCACCATAGGAAAACTAAGATATTCAGTCTTGTATCGCCAAAGTGTTTGTACAGCATATAGAGGTTAACAACCCTCCTATGGGCCTCCAGATTAAACCCTAAAAGCCTCCCCGAAGGAGACTGATTATGGATGAGTTTTGCATCAGGCAAAAGCCAAAGGGAACCTTCCCCATATTTTTTGTAAACTCGGAAGGAGAAGTCAACATCCTCAGAATAGCTGTATTTCAGCAATCTCCAGTCAAAATCCATGCTCTCAAGAACCTCCCGGCGATAGGCCATGTTACAACCTGAAAGCCACTGGGCAGGAGCACTCTTGAACATAGAAGGTTCAGGATAAGTCGGAACAAACGATCTCTGTACCGCTGGCACTTCAGTTTTATGGGGTCGCAGGAATACCATGTTCATTAGCTGATAGATCTTTGAAAGTTTAGTTTGATTGATTATTAAGCCAGTGACTCCCTTCACGTGGGAATTATCACTAAAGAACTTAACTATCCTCTCCAGATAATCGGGGCTGAGAATAACATCATCATCCAAGAAGACAACTGTTCTGCCCTTAACTAATTTCTTTGCTTTGTTTCTTGATCTTGCGAGAGATCGAAACTTGGAGGGGCTCCGGATATACTTTACAGGATAACAAAATCTCTGAGCTTTTATTATCCTGCGAAGTTCATCTGTGGGAGATTCATCAAAAATTATGACTTCATCTGGAGGGAGAGTCTGGTTATTTAAGGACTCCAAAGTTTTAATTATATCTTCATATCTTTTATACGTGGGTATCACCACGGACACTTCCTTAGAAGACATATTCTCTGTACACCCCTAAAATTTTCTTAGATATGTTCTCCCACATAAACTGCTCCGCATACTTCCTTATCTTTTCTCTGTCCCACTCCTTATCGAGGGTTATTAAAATTTTTTCTGCTAAGCACTCTGGATCTTTTGGTGGGCAGAGCAAGCCATAGTCATCCGATATTATTATCTCTGGTACTCCTCCAACAGTAGTGCCAATGAATGGCAAACCAACCCCAAGGGCTTCAAACATTACTGTGGGATTACCCTCACTAAGGCTTGGCAATACAAATAAATCAGCGGCATTCATCCAGAGGGGTATTTCGTTGTGGGGTCTGGTCCCAGCAAGAACTACATAATCTTGAACATTTAACTCGTGAATTAGGCTCTCTATTTTCGGCTTCAGCTTACCATCACCAACTAACACAAGAAGTACATCATTCCGCTTTTGCAAGACCTTTGAAAAGGCTTTTATTAAGAATTCATGCCCCTTGACAGGAGAGTACATCTGAGCCACATTTAAGATAATCTTCTTGCCTTTCGGTAAGCCAAGGATCTCACGGGCAGCGTTCTTGGACATAAGTCTAAAGTTTTCTCCATTAAATCCATTGGGGATGTAAAAAACAGGAGTTTTTCCATTGGCAGCCTGAGAAATTAGCCCAATATCTCCCTTTCTAACTCGGATTATTGCATCAGCTTTCTGCCATACATTGAATATAAAGCTATCTCTTTTTTCGAGGTATTTTCTCAAAGTTTGAGAAGTATGTTCAGTAATAACCACAGGAACACCAAACTTCTCTTTCAACTTAACGGCAACAGCTCCAGAAGGCCAAGAATAATGAGCATGAATCACATCAAACTCCAAACCCTCTTTCTCAATGACCCTTAATATCGACTTTACCTCAGACTTTATCCATAAGTATCTCAAAAAGCCCTTAGGTGGAAAATTAACATAAGTTGGGAAGTATACTTTTACATTATCCCCAATACTATAATCTTTAAAGTTCACATTACTTCTCAATCGTCTCCACACGGAGACCGGAGAAATCACGTAAATTTCATCTAGATACTTTGAGAGGGCTTTAACTTGCTCCTTTACAAATATGTTCCCAATATATCTATTAGTCTCGTCTGGGAATGTTGGAACTAACACCAGCAATTTCATAGTTTATCCCTCTCATTAATTCTTGCCTTGTAGAGACACCATCTTGCAAGTAAACCCAAGGCATTTGACACATTACAGTGCTCCCCGAGTTCTTGAGCTAATGGCTCGACAATCAAACAGTAATTGTTTATGTCTTTCCATCTCCTTCTTGCTATGAAATCTTGTATTTTATATGGAAGGTATTTCTTTGCGAAGTACCTAATTTTAGATATGTAGGGTTTATATTCTCCATGTGTTATAAAATCAACACCCAATGGTCTGAATATATCACTTAACAATATGTCATCATACAGAATCTTGTTAGTTTTATATTTTAAAGGAACTCGTCTAAAAAATTCAACCAATTCTCTGTCCCATAAAGGAATTGCATGCTTGTATCCGAAAAATTCATACACACGATTTGAATTCACGATATACTTTGATTGCCTCTCTTTCATATTCCAATTGTCATCTAAAGAATATGGTAGTATCTTTTTGCCTTTAAACATGTTGGTGTACTTCTGTAGCTTTTTTACAATGACATCATTTTGATCAAGATATGAATTGTGTTCATAATGTTTAACAAAGATTATATCAACAACATCCTTCACTGTTTTGGGAATTGGCAGTTTTCTTAAATGGCTTCCTCCAAGGAAATCTCCACTATGCCCGGGTACTATCACTGAATCCCTAGGTATTGCTTTGTTTTCGCTAAGATATTTAATTGCAAAGAAATCCTGAAGATGAATCGTGGACACAAAATTGAAAGCATATTTAAAAAATTCTTCAAATTCACGACTTCTGAGAACACTTTCATCAATTATAGCATTGTTGTACTCCACAAAATGCCATTCACATCCCAATTTCTTAGAAACTTCTTTAGCAACACTAACTTCGGGACTATCTCTTCTTCCATATGTGTAACATATAACATCAACTCCTCTTTGTTTAAGCGATGTGACAATGAACCTAGAATCATAGCCGCCACTAAGAGGAACAACAACCGATCGGTCTCCCACAAACAATAAAAGCCTGTCAATAATATTATTCAAAACTTTCCTCAAGTTACTCTTTAAGGTCTGGTAATCCTCTTGAAAGATGTCCCCTGAGGATACAGTATAAAGATGATAAAATTGGGACTTGACGTGTCCATCTAAGGTTATATAAACTATCTCACCTGCCTGAACTTGGTACAGACCATCTAAAAGCGTATCTCTCCCCGTAACATACAAACCCCTTAAAAACTCAATAACCGAATCATATCTCGGAGTTAGTTGCAAGATATCTCTCAAGTAAAATGCATCATCTGACACAACAATCCCACTTTTATCTGAAACATGGTAAAAAATTGGAAAGGTTCTTGTAATGTCACCTGCTAGAAGAACACCATCTTCAAGTGTAATAATCATTGAGAATACCCCAAACGCATTTTTCAATAACTCAACAAGTTCAGTATAGTCATTGATGCCCATAATAAGTTCAATTAGATTTTTACCTTCATAAACTTCGTTTCCAAAAATTAAATACCCCTTAACATAAACACCATTTTTATTATACCATCTAAATCCATAATTATACCTCAAAAAAATTTTAACATCATCCACTGTTTATCCCCCCTTGGTAGGTAACAATCTTCCCAACGCAACAGTCTCTTTTAAGGTTTGATACAAACGTTTTAAGTTTTTTCTCGTATTGATACTGCCAGAGATATACAGCAAGGCAAGTTAAATTGTCACCGAGGCGTTTTCTGAAGAACTCAACGGGCAGGTGGAAGAACCTCGGGTAGTAAACTCTAACGTTGTCGTGCTCATAATCACGGAGGTTCCTGTTAGAGCCATAAGGTTGGGGGGAGATTACATAGATCTCATTAAAATACCTGGCAAGATATCTGACCTGCTTCTTAACAAAAATCCCGCCGTAGTGCCGGTTGTCCTCATCGGGATACGAATTTGTCAGGATTAGGAGATTTTTATCCTCGAAGCCTTCTCGGAACTCATCGTTTTTGTTATTTGTATCCTCAAGATCACTCACAATAGACCCTCCTCAATGTGCTTCTGTTCCTATCCCAATTCCACTTATCCCTAAGACGTGATGGTGGCTTTACTTTTATTATTTTCTCCAAAGCATTCGCCATATCTTCCGTTGAGAGATTAGATGAAACCCCACACCGGTACAAAACTACGAAATCCTCCATCAAGGTGTCCCGATTCACTATCACAGGAATCCCCATCACAATGCTCTCAAACATCTTGACCGCGAGCGCCCGCTTGATGTTATCCGTAGGAGGGTACATTGAATAGACAGCATCGCAGAGGGTGTAATACTTGAAGACATTATGATAGGGAACCTCATCGATGAACTCAACATCAACGTTGGGATACCTCTCAGTTAGAAGGTTAGCAATCTTACCCTTGGAAGCCCCCGAGCCAACAAAGAGCAATTTCAATCTTCTGTCCCTCCGAGCAACCTCAAAGAGCGGAATAAAGCTTGAAACACTTCGTATTGTCCCAATGTATCCCACTGTAAACTTTTCTCCACGTTCCCGTTTAATCAGAGGAAAGAATTCAAGCTCAGGAGTGTTCCAGACCACATAAACTTTGTCAGGCACAACTCCCCTGTTTACAAGGAACTCTTTAACACCCTTATGACGTCCCCCTAAGGATCTGGTTACCGTTATCACAGAATCGGCCAGCTTAGCGTGGATGATCTCAAGCGAAAGGATTAACCTCTGCAAGAAGTTCAAGGTTTTCTTTTCCCTAAGCAATGAAATCCTAGAATGATACAGATCGTGGATGTCATAAATGAACTTTACTCCAAGAAGACGGGACAAAAAGAAGGCCAGCGGTGCGGTATCAAAATCGTTCGCATGTATAGCATAAAGTCCATCCTTATTTTTTACCACGTACAACACGGCTTTTAGATAAAACAAGGGAAGCTTAATGAAAAAGTCAAAAAAGGACGCATATTTGGATGCGATCGGGATTCTGCAAACCCTCACCCCCTCCACAATCTCGAAAAGTTTATGATTTCTCTCCCTGTCCCACGCTACAACTGTCACATCAAAACCCAGCTCGATTAGAGTCTTGGCTTCTTTGTAAACGCGAGGATCAGGCTTAAAAGGGTTCGTAAGCAACATGAACACTTTTTTCCCATCCATTACCATCACCTTTTTATTGAACGCCCCTCATCTACCGTAATGGAGGGGGTATAATGAAGGTTTCGGTCATCGGTTCAGGCTACGTCGGCCTCGTAACTGGGATGGGCTTTGTCAAGCTGGGGAATGAAGTTATCTTCGTGGACGTTGATGAGAGAAAAATCAAGATGATAAACAATGCCCAACCACCAATTTATGAGGAAGGCCTCGAGGAACTTATGAGGGAATTCAAAGGAAAGTACCGCGCAACCAAGGATTACCGCAATGCAATTCTGAACTCAGAGGTTACGTTCATCGCCGTTGGAACGCCATCGAGAGAAGACGGATCTATTGATTTAACCTACGTCGAGCAGGCTTCGAGGGAAATTGGAAAAGTCCTCCGCGAGAAGAAAGACTATCATGTTGTAGTCGTCAAGAGTACTGTTCTCCCCGGGACAACCGAGAACGTCGTCAAGCCTATAATCGAGGAAGAGTCAGGTAAAAAGGCATTCAAGGATTTTGGGCTCGCAATGAACCCGGAGTTCCTGCGCGAGGGAGTTGCTTTAAATGACTTTCTGAATCCGGACAGGATTGTAATTGGAGTTCGGGATGAGAGAACAAAGAAGGTTCTAGAAGAGCTATACAAGCCCATCGATGCCCCCAAGCTTTTCACGGACATTAAAACTGCTGAAATGATTAAGTACGCTTCCAATGCCTTTCTCGCGACAAAAATCAGCTTTGCCAACGAGATCGGGAACATTTGCAAGAAGCTCGGCATTGACTCGTGGAAGGTATTTGAGGGGGTTGGCCTAGACCACAGAATTAGTCCGCACTTTTTCAGGACGGGCATTGGATGGGGCGGCTCCTGCTTCCCGAAGGACGTTAAAGCACTCATCAGGAAGGCGGAAGAAATCGGAGAAGACCCGATTATTCTCAAGGCCGTTGTTGAAGTCAACGAGAAACAGCCGCTGAAGCTGATCGAGCTCCTTAAAAAGCACGTCCCGGAGCTTAGGGATAAAAGGATTGGGGTCCTCGGGCTGGCGTTCAAGCCGAATACGGATGATGTCAGGGAGACGAGGGCGTACATCATAGTCAAAAAACTGCTTGAGGAGGGAGCGAAGGTTCTCGCCTACGACCCGAAGGCGATGGAGAACTTCAGACGATTTTATCCTGACGTTGGAGAGCAGATAGAGTACGCGAGCTCTGGAAAGGAGGTTCTCGGAAGAAGCGATGCAGTTCTTATCGTAACGGAGTGGCCCGAGTTTGAGGAGCTGGATTACTCTGGAAAAATCGTGATTGACGGCAGGCGCGTGAGAAAGGCCGAGGAAACCGCCGAGATCTACGAGGGGGTGTGCTGGTGAGGGTTAGGAAGGCAGTAATACCAGCAGCTGGCCTCGGTACGAGAATGCTACCCATAACCAAGTCGATGCCCAAGGAAATGCTGCCGATAGTTGACAAACCTGTCATCCACTACGTTGTTGAAGAGGCAATCAAAGCCGGAATCGACGACATTCTCATCATAACCGGAAAGGGAAAGCGTGCCATAGAGGACTACTTCGACAGAAGCTTCGAGCTGGAGTTCTATCTCCGGGAAAAGGGAAAGTTCGAAGAGCTGAAGCAGATAGAGGAAATTGGCGAGATGGTTGATATCTACTACGTCCGCCAGAAGAAGCCCCTAGGTCTTGGTGATGCGATACTCCACGCAGAAAAACACGTGAACGGAGAGCCCTTTGCTGTCCTCCTTGGAGACGACATCATAGTAAGCGAAAAGCCCGGGATAAAGCAGCTCATCGAGATAGCCGAGCGGAGAGAAGCTCCAGTAATAGGAGTGGAGCGCGTTCCCTGGGAACTTGTAAGCCGGTACGGAATCGTGGACGGGGAACCCTTGGGCGATGGAGTTTACCAAGTGAAACACCTCGTGGAGAAGCCCTCCCCCCAAGAGGCCCCGAGCAACGTTGCAATAATCGGGAGGTACGTCCTGACACCTGAGGTATTCGACGCCCTGAGAGAAACTCCTCCGGGGAGGGGTGGCGAGTTACAGCTCACGGACGCCCTCCAGGAACTTCTATCTAGCCAGAACATCTTCGCTAAGGAGATAAAAGGCGAGAGATATGACGTTGGAAGTAAGCTTGGGTTCGTCATAGCGAACATTGAACTGAGCCTAAAGAGAGGGGAACTGAGAGAGGAGTTGCTAACCTTCCTCAAAAATCTCCTAAGGGAGGTCTCAGATGAGTAGGCCAACGGTCTCTGTCATCATACCAACGTACAACAGGGCAAACCTGCTCAGAAGGGCTATAACCAGCGTTCTCAATCAGACATTCAGGGATTTCGAACTGATAGTGGTCGACGATGCATCTCCAGACAACACACCGGAAGTCGTTGAGAGCATAAACGATGGAAGAATCCGGTATGTGCGCCTCAAAAAGAACTCTGGCGGCCCGGTTGCCAGGAACACAGGAATAAAAAAAGCCAGAGGAAAGTTCATAGCCCTCCTGGACGACGATGACGAGTGGCTCCCCCACAGGCTTGAGACCCAAGTCAGGAAGTTCGAGACTTTAGAACAGAACATTGGAGTCGTATACGGAGGATTCTACTACGTATCCCAACAGGATGGTAGGATACTCGGAAAGAGACTACCTGCGTATAAGGGAAATGTGTACGATAAACTCCTCAGGGAGAATTTCATTGGCAGTCCAACACTGCTGATAAGGAGGGAGTGCTTCAAGAGGGCGGGGCTTTTTGATCCGAACCTCTCAAGTTCTCAGGACTGGGACATGTGGCTGAGGATAGCAAGGCACTACAAATTTGACTACGTAGATGAAATAGTTGCAAAGTACTACGTTCACGGCAGGCAGATTTCGTTCAACATGAAGAAGTACATCCCCGGAAGGGAACGCTTCATTCGAAAGCATCTTGACATCTGGAAAAATCCGAGGATTTTGAGCATTCACCTGAGCCAAATGGGACTGTTGCTCCTCTTAAGTGGCGAGCCCGAGAAGGGACTTCGATACCTCATGTATTCCATTGGGATGGCACCCTTCAACATAGAAAATTACCAGACTCTACTAAAGCTTGCGCTGGATTCCCGCGCTTTAGAATACATTCGAAAAATAATCTCGGGGGAAGATGTGCATAAAGGATAGCAATTCTTATATTAATCCAACTTCAAGGCTTAGTGGAGGTTGGTCTCAATGTCAGAGGAGGCTAAAAAATATTTCGTTCACCCCCTCGCGGTTGTCGAGGAGGGGGCCGAGATCGGCGAGGGAACGAGGATATGGCACTTCGCACACGTAAGAAAGGGAGCAAAAATAGGAAAGAACTGCAACATCGGAAAGGACGTTTACATCGACGTTGACGTCGAGATAGGCAACAACGTAAAAATCCAGAACGGTGTGAGCGTTTATCACGGGGTTAAAGTCGAAGACGACGTTTTTCTCGGCCCGCACATGACCTTCACCAACGACCTCTACCCAAGGGCCTTCAACGACGACTGGGAAGTTGTTCCAACCCTCGTCAAAAAGGGCGCTAGCATAGGGGCCCACGCGACGATAGTCTGCGGCGTGACAATCGGGGAATACGCTATGGTTGGGGCCGGAGCCGTCGTTACAAAGGACGTCCCACCCTTCGGGCTCGTCTACGGAAACCCCGCCCGGCTGAAGGGATTCGTCTGCTACTGCGGGAGGAAGCTGAAGGAAAAAATCGGCGAAGATGATGAACACATAATATTCAAGTGCTCCCACTGCGGAAGGGAGGTTAAAATCAGGAAGAAAGACTACGAACGCTACCTTAAGGAAAAAGACCTGTGAGGCGGTGAAAATGAGGAAGGTACCAATAGCCAAGCCCCTTATAGGGGATGAGGAAATAAAAGCTGTTGTTGATGTCCTGAAGAGCGGAATGCTCGCCCACGGAAAGGAGGTCGAGGCCTTCGAGAGAGAGTTTGCCGAGTACCTCGGCGCCAAACACGGCGTAGCCGTCGCCAACGGAACCGCAGCTTTGGACGTCGCCCTCAAGGCCCTCAAAATAGGGGAGGGCGATGAGGTCATAACGACCCCGTTCACGTTCATAGCCTCCGCTACCTCAATCCTCTTCCAGAGGGCAAAACCGGTTTTCGCCGACATCGACCCCAAAACCTACAACCTCGACCCGAACGAGGTTCTCGAAAAGATAACGGACAAGACCAGAGCAATACTCGTCGTCCACCTCTACGGCCAGCCTGCGGATATGAAGGCCTTCAAAGAGATAGCAGAGGATCACAACCTCTACCTCATCGAGGACTGCGCCCAGGCTCACGGTGCCCAGTTTGAAGGCCAGAAGGTCGGCACCTTCGGCCACATCGCCGCGTTCAGCTTCTACCCCACCAAGAACATGACGACGGGCGAGGGTGGAATGGTCGTTACCAACGACGACGAGCTCGCGAGGAGGGCAAAGCTTATCAGGAGCCACGGACAGGCCGAGAAGTACCTCCACATAGAGCTCGGCTACAACCTGAGGATGACCAACATCGGCGGGGCCCTTGGTAGGGTCCAGCTCAGAAAGCTCGATAGATGGAACGAGATCCGGAACGAGAACGCGAGGAAGCTGAGCGAGGGCATTGAAAAAATCCCTGGACTTACCCCGCCCTACGTCGACCCGAGGGTCTACCACGTCTTCCACCAGTACGTCATCAGGGTTGAGGAGGACTTCCCGCTCGGCAGGGACGAGCTTATGGCGAAGCTCCGCGAGAGGGGCATAGGCACCGCCGTTCACTATCCGATGCCGGTCCACCACCAGCCCCTCTTCCAGAAGCTCGGCTATGAGAAAGACTGCTGTCCGAACGCTATCGAGGCGAGCAGGAAAGTCCTCAGCCTGCCGGTTCACCCCGCCGTGAGCGATGAGGACATCGAGTACATCGTGAGAACTCTTGAAGAGCTTTCTTCTTGAATTTCCAATATTATCAGGTGAGGACAATGCTCCGCGTTGGAGTCGTCGGTGTCGGAATGATGGGCCAGCACCACGTCAGGGTCTACTCCGAGCTGGCCAGAGAGGGGAAGGTTGAGCTCGTTGGAATTGCCGATGCGAACTTTGAGAGGGCAAAGGAACTGGCCAAAAAATACGGGACCGTTCCTTATGGGGATTACAGGGAACTGGCAAAGGAGAACCTCGACGCCGTTGATGTAGCCGTGCCAACTTCGCTCCACAAAGACGTTGCACTGGAGTTCATAAGCCATGGAACGAGCGTTCTGGTGGAGAAGCCCATAGCGGACACGATTGAAAACGCTCGGGCGATAATACAGGCGGCCGAAGAGGCAGGTGTTACTCTCATGGTGGGTCACATAGAACGCTTCAATCCCGCCGTGCTGAGGCTTAAGGATTTAATATCAGAGGGGGAGCTGGGCAAGCTGGTAACAATCAGCGCCAAGAGAGTCGGGCCCATGGCCACCAGAATAAGGGACGTGGGGATCATAGTTGACCTCGGGGTTCACGACATTGATGTTATCAGCTATCTCTTCGGCGAGCCCATCAAGACGGTCTACGCGAGGGCCGGGAACGTCGTTCATCCCGCTGGAGTCGAGGATCACGCGCTGATAACCCTCGGTTTTGAGGATGGGACTGGAATCGTGGAAACCAACTGGCTCACGCCCCACAAGACGAGAACGCTCACCGTGGTCGGAACGGGGGGAATAGCATATCTCAACTACATAGAGCAGAGCCTCAAGCTCTACAACAGTGACTGGATCAAAGAGGCTAAGATACAAAAACGGGAGCCGCTGAGAAACGAGTTGGAGCACTTCATTGAATGCGTTAAAGCAGGTAAGAAGCCGATAGTCGATGGGAGAGCGGGCCTTCATGCGCTTCGCGTTGCGCTCTTGGCCCAGAAGAGCGCTAGAACGGGAAAGGTCATGGAGGTGAGAGAATGAAGCTGATCGGGCTAAATAAGGAGGAGGTCAAGAGAGTTCTCAAAGAAGGGAAGGTTACCATCGCGGTTTACGGCCTCGGCAAGATGGGCCTTCCCCTCGCGGCGGTCTTTGCCGACCACGGGGCCAACGTCATCGGAGTGGACATAAACGAAAAAGTCGTCGAAATGATAAACCGGGGCGAGAACCACGTTAAGGAGGAGCCCGGCCTCGATGAGCTGGTGAGGAGGAACGTCGAGGCTGGAAGACTAAAGGCGACCACCGATGGCGTCTGGGCCGCAAAACAGGCAGACGTTATGGTCATTCTCGTTCCGACCCTCACTGACGAGAGGGGCAATTTAAAGCTCGGCCCCGTCTATGATGTGGCCGAGAAAATCTCCCAGGGGCTTGAGAGGGGAGACATCGTGATAACCGAGGCCACGATGCCGCCCGGCACCACCGAGAGCCTGATCCCCATCCTCGAAAAATCAGGCCTAAAGCTCGGCGAGTTCGGATTGGCTCATGCTCCGGAGAGAACGATGACGGGAACCGCCATTAGGGACATCACGGGACAGTATCCCAAGATAGTTGGGGCAAGCGATGAGAAAACCCTCGAGGCCGTTATCGGAATATATGAGACCATAAACAGGAAGGGCGTTATTCCGATGAGCTCAATAAAGGCGGCTGAAGCAGTTAAAGTCTTCGAAGGCGTTTACCGCGATGTCAACATCGCCCTCGCCAACGAGCTGGCGATGTGGTGCGAGGAGCACGGGCTGGACGCTCTAGAGGTCTTCCAGGCGGCCAACACGCAGCCCTACTGCCACCTCCACATGCCGGGAGCCGGGGTTGGTGGGCACTGCTTTGCCAAGGACGAGTTCGTGTTCCTTGAGGAGGGTGGTATTGAACCATTGAGCGTTGAGGAGCTCTTCGAGCTCATTGAGGGGAAGACCGAGGAGATAGACGGGGTGCTAGTGAAACACCCGAATGAAGAATACCGCATACTGTCCTTTGATCCCGTCTCAAGGAGGCCGGTTTTTGGTAGGGTAACCCTCGCCACGAAGAGGAGGCTTAAACCAAGAGAAAAGGTACTTGAGATAAAAACGAAAACCGGAAGGAGTGTTAAACTGACGGAGAACCATATAGTGTGGGTTTACAAAGACGGAGCCTTCGTAGAAAAGCTCGCAAAGGATCTCACCCCGGGCGACATGATGACGATTCTAACAGAATTGCCGTCAAAGGAGACACCGGAGGTCATAGACGTTATTTCAATTCTCTCCAGGGATCCTCAGGGGTACAGAATAAAATTCCAAGGGATACCAGCCGAATCCAGAGCCGCCCTCCACGCCAAGCTGGCCCCAAAGTCGTATGACTACACGAAGGGCAACTACATTCCCCTAGAGTACTACTCTGAATTTAAAAACCTGCTACCGAGGCCTCAAGCTATCGCCACCGGAAGGGGGCCGAGCTATTTGGAATTTCCGCCGGAGATACATGTTAACGAAGAGTTCGCAACTCTACTGGGATACTACATCTCGGAGGGGTGCATAACAGAAGATTCATCTCTGAGAACGAGGTTCTCCTTCAATATCAGGGAGACCGACTACATAGGAGAAGTGAGGGGCATCCTTGAAAATATCGGCATCCGCCACTCCGAATACGTCCAGGGGAGCGTTCACCACATCAAGGTGTCATCAAGGGCTTTTGGCGAGCTCCTCAGGTTCCTCGGAACCGGGGTTAACTCCTACGACGCCAAGGTTCCGGGGTTCATCCTCTACAGCAAGGCCCTCCAGAGGGCAGTTCTCAGGGGGATAATAAACGGCGACGGGAGCGTTTCAGTATACGAAGGAAAGCACAGAACGAAAAAGAACGGCAGGGAATACATCACGGAAAAGATAAGCGCAAGCGTTGAGGTCGCAACGGCGAGCAATAAGCTAGCACAGCAGCTTTTCCTTATGCTCCAGAACCTTGGCATAGTCCCTTCATACAAGAGGAATGGAAACGTCCATATACTGCGCATTTTCGGGCCGGAGAACCTGGAGAAGCTTAGGGGGATCGTAAGCGGTGAGAAAGGGGAGAAGCTCGAATACTACCTGAGCAACATAAAGAAGAGGGAGAGGAACTCAAGCTTTAAGCCCATGGGGAGTTTCGCCCTCGTCGAGGTCAAGGAGATAAAACCGATCGAATACGACGACTACGTCTACTCCTTTGAAGTTGAGGGAACGAACACGATCGTGACGACTTCCGGCCTTATAGTGCACAACTGCATCCCCGTCTACCCCTGGTTCGTCATTAACCTCGCCAGAAAGACAAATCCGAGGCTCACCAAGACCGCGAGGGAGATAAACGACTCCATGCCCCACCACGTCGTTGAGCTGACTGTCAAAGCCCTCAACGAGGTTGGAAGACCTGTGAAGGGAAGCAACATCCTCGTTCTCGGCCTGACATTCAGGGGTGGTGTCAGGGAGTTCATGAAGGCCGCTGCTAAGCCGATAATCGAGGAGCTCAAGGAGTGGGGAGCAAACGTCTACGCCTACGACCCACTGTGCACCCGCGAAGATGCCGAGCGCTTTGGAGCAGAGTGGAAAGAGGACTTCAGGGACATCGACGCCATAGTCATCACAGCGGATCACAAAGAGTTCAGGGAGCTCGATCTGGAGAAGCTCGCAAAGGAAGTGAGAACGAGGGTAATAGTGGACGGCAGGAACGTTCTTGATCCCGCCGAAGCAGAGGAGAAGGGATTCGTGTATCTAAGGGTGGGAAGGACCGCATATAGTCCTTAAATGATTTCCTCCTGTTTTTAATTTCCCTTCCCATGGTTTTTAAACCTCAAGCTCAGAGACGAAACAAAAGGGAAACGCTTTGATCACGGTACGTTCTTTAAAGGTGCCATTCCGTACAACCAAAAAAGTTATAATTGCAAAAAGGAGCATCAATAATAACGCATAATAGCATTATCAATAACAGTGAGGGTGTTATTGCCACTATTAATAAGCCAAGCACAGGGGATGGAAATGTACAGAGAACATAGAATAGGAGTAGTTGTCCCGGCGTACAATGAAGAGGCGCTCATAGGGGACACACTCTCGGGCATTCCGGACTATGTGGACCGGATATACGTTGTCAACGATGGCTCGAAGGACAGAACCCCTCAAATCGTTGGGGAATTCCAGAAAAAAGACGGCAGGATCGTCCTAATAAATCATGAGAAGAATATGGGCGTTGGCAAATCTATCATAGACGGCTACAAGGCCGCTCTTAAGGATGGGATGGACATCGTTGCGGTCATGGCCGGCGACAACCAGATGGATCCCGCCTATCTTCCAGACCTTCTGGATCCCATCGTTGAGGGGAGAGCCGACTACACCAAGGGAAATCGCCTCCTCGGTCCTGACTACGTGAGGAACATGCCCAAGTTCAGGTACATCGGCAACATGATACTGACTTTTCTGACCAAAATAGCCTCAGGTTACTGGCATATAATGGACCCACAAAACGGCTACACTGCAATCTCAAAAAAAGCACTGGAAACCATTCCACTGGATAAAGTGTATACGTGGTACGGTTATCCAAACGACTTGCTCGTAAAACTGAACGTTTACGGCTTCAGGGTTCTTGACGTGCCGATTCCGGCCAAGTACGGCAGGGAAAAGTCAAAGATAAAGTACACGAAGTACATCCTGAAGGTCTCCTGGCTCCTCCTGAGGGACTTCTTCTGGAGGCTGAAGGAGAAGTACCTACTCTACAACTTCCACCCACTGGTGTTCTTCTACATCTTCGGGATACTCTTCCTGCTAGTGGGCACCGGGGGAGTTCTGTTCGCATTCTACCAGAAGTTCGTCCTTCACAGGGCCGTGCTCTTCTACTACCTGACCCTATCCCTGCTGGTGTTCGCCATAGGGCTTATAATGTTCCTCTTCGCGATGCTGTTTGACATGGAGGAGGAGAGGAGGAATTATCAAAAAAGGTGAAGGGCATGAACGTATTAGTTAGTGTCAATCATCCAGCACATGTACATCTTTTCAAAAATTTCATATGGGAAATGGAGAAAAAAGGTCATGAGGTGCATATAGTAGCAAGGGATAAAGAAGTGACAAAGCATCTCTTAAACGCATATAATTTCGAGTATGGTATCATAAGCAAAAAAATCGAAAATCCCCTAGGGGTGAGTATTGAGGCAGGAATTAGGATTCTAAACTTAACACTAAAGACATCAAAGTTTCACCCAGAAATAACGCTCTCAATTACCGATGGAACAATTGGGGCATTTTCAAGAGTATTGGGAGTGCCATCCATACAATTTACGGATACAGAGCATGCAGATCTTATACTCAAAACTTCTGTTCCTTTTGCTGATGTAATTTTAACACCTATGCCCTTTAAAAGAAATCTTGGCAAAAAACAGATCCGCTACAATGGATACCACGAGTTAGCATACCTGCACCCAAATTACTTTAAGCCCGATCCCTCGGTGTTAGACGAGCTCGGCCTCAGTAAGGGGGACACTTTCATCGTTTTGAGAGTTGTATCGTGGACTGCAAGCCATGATGTTGGGCAAAAAGGCATTAGAAACAGAGTTAATTTTGTAAAAGAACTTGAAAAATACGGTCAGGTGTTTATATCTGCAGAGGGGAAATTAGAGAGGGAATTAGAGAAATATAGAGTGAAAATACCTCCTGAACGAATGCATGATCTTTTATATTATGCTACTCTGTACGTTGGTGAGGGAGGAACTACTGCAAGTGAAGCGGCAACTCTCGGAACACACTCTATTCATATATCTACTACCGCCAAATACTGTGGGGTTTTTTATGACATAAACAGATATGGACTTCTATGGATTTCTGAAGATGAGCGTAGTAGTATAGAATTAACAAAGACTCTCCTAGGTGAGAACGATTTATGGGGAAGAGGAAAGAAAAAAAGAAAGAAATTAATTAAAAGCAAAATTAATCTAACCCCCTTTATGGTCTGGTTTATAGAGAACTATCCAAATAGCTTAAAAGAATTTAAAGAAAATCCCAAGATACAATACAAGTTTAGGTGACGAATGTATGAAGATTATTACAACACTCAGTATTCATCTGCAGTTCATCGAAATGACCGTACTCATATCCCAAGAAAGCACTGCAATAAGGTTCATGGGGGGAACATAATGAGAGTCCTCTTCCTCTCCCCCCACACGGATGATGTTGAGCTGGGGGCCGGCGGGACTTTGGTGAAGTTCCTGGAACTCGGTCACGAAATACTCTGGGTGGTGTTCTCCACTGCTGAGGAATCCCTGCCAGACAACATGCCAAAGGACACGTTAAAAAGGGAATTCCTGGGAGTAATAAACGATCTGGGTCTAAAAGGGGAGAACTACAGGATACTGAACTTTCATGTCAGGAGGTTACATGAATACAGGCAGGAGATTCTTGAGGAGTTAGTGAAAATCAGGAAAGAGTTTGCACCGGATTTGGTCATTGGTCCCTCGCTTAACGACTACCACCAGGATCATCAGGTTGTGGCGTGGGAGATGACCCGAGCGTTCAAGAACACGTCCTCAATAATCTGTTACGAGCTTCCTTGGAACCATGTGACGTTTAACACTCAGCTCTTCATCAAGCTGGAGGAAAAGCACGTTAAAAAGAAGGTCGAGCTCTTAAGTAATTATGAGAGCCAGCTCCTCCTTAACAGACCATACTTTTCAAAGGATTTTATCTTCGGATGGGCAAGGATGAGGGGAGTCCAGGTTAAGGCGGAATTTGCTGAAGCCTTTGAGGTGATAAGATGGATACTGTAAGGGTTCTAATCACTGGCGCTGGTGCACCCGGGATTAGAGGAACACTTTACTCTCTGAAAAGCAACTGGGACAACAGGAAAATCACAACAATCGGAGTTGACATGAAGGGAGAAGTCGTCGGGAAGTACCTGTGTGACAGATTTTATCAAGTTCCTCCCGCCAGTAGCGAGGAATTCATCCCCACTCTGTTGGACATTTGTGAGAGAGAGGAAGTTGACGTGGTTCTTCCTCAAGTAACGGCTGAACTTTATCCCCTGGCAAGATACAAAGAAGATTTCGAGAAAATTGGCACGAAAGTGGCCGTTTCCGGCTATGAAGCTATAGAGCTTGCCAACAGCAAAAAGGAACTCATGAAAATTGCCAAGAAAGTTGGCGTCCCTTATCCTGAGTTTTATGTAGTTCGAACGTGGGATGAACTGGAAAGCTCTGCCGAAAAGCTGGGATTTCCGTTTGTGGTTAAACCGCCGGTTGCAAGTGGAATGAGGGGATTCAGAATCGTTTACAAAAATATCAACAGGAAGGAGGCGTTCTTCAAAGAGAAACCCGACAGCTCCAAGGTGACGATGGAAGAGCTTCACAACATCTTGGGTGAAGAGTTCCCGGAGCTCCTTGCCATGGAGTACCTTCCGGGTAGGGAGTATAGCGTAGACGTGCTCTCAAGTGTGGATAACGTGCACGTGGTGGTTCCAAGGAGGAGGGACACCATACGGACGGGCATAACTTTCGTTGGCACTGTAGAGAAGAGGGATGACTTAATAGAATTCTCGGAAAGGCTTACCCTTAAAATCGGTCTTGAGTATGCAACGGGACTTCAGTTTAAGGAGGATGAGGAAGGTATTCCAAAGGTTATAGAGTCCAACCCTCGGATTCAGGGAACAATGGTTCTCTCGACGGTGGCGGGGGTTAATGTTATATACGGCGCGGTCAAGTTGGCACTTGGTGAAGAGTTGCCTGAATTCAGAGTTAGGTGGGGTACTAGGCTTTTGAGGTTCTGGGGTGGAGTTGGGGTTGTAGATGGGGAGGTGTTCGAAATATGAAGACGTGGAGGAGGTATGAGGAGTATCTTTTAACTGGTGAGTGGCACGTTCACACGAACTACACTGATGGGCGGAATTCGGTCTTCGAAATCTGTGAGCGGGCCAGGGAGCTTGGCATTCCCCTTCTGGCTTTTACGGAGCACGTGAGGAGGAAGTTGACTTATGATTTCAATGAGTTCCTGAGCGATATTGATCGGGCGAGAGAGGAGTTTCCGGAGTTGATAATTCTTAGTGGTATCGAGGCTAAAGTTCTGCCCGATGGAAGTTTAGATGTGGAAGATGATATTATAAGGCAG